>CAZLUZ010000036.1:0-26268 GCA_964562825.1 uncultured Akkermansia sp. | reverse complement strand
ACACCGGTGATGTAGTCGGCGTCGGAGGAGGCGTGGAAGGCCGCCGCTTTGCCGATTTCGTCCGGACGGCCCAGCCTGCCCCAGGGCAGCTTCGCCGCCTCCCTCTCCAGGGTGGCATCGTCGTAGGAGAGCCGTTCCCCCGGGGTATCGATCCAGCCGGGTTCGATCGCGTTCACATTGATCCGGTGCTCGAACAATTCGACCGCGATCAGCCGCATCATCTGGTTCAAGCCTGCTTTGCCTGCGGTGTAGGCGAGACATCGCGTATTGGGAATCTCGGCGAGCACACTGGAGATGAAGACGATCTTGCCGCCACGTCCTTGTCGCACCATCTGCCGCGCCGCCAACTGGCTCATGTGAAAACCCGCCGTGAGCACTCCCGAGAGATTGCGCTCGAAATTCTCCGGGGAAAAATCGAGGAAGGAGTCGCGCAGGTTGAAGCCGGGCACACTGATGAGGATATCGACCTTGCCGAAACGTTCGAGGCAAGCATCCAGGATGCTCTCGCAGCCCGCGCGGGAGAAGGCGTCCGCCGGCACCCCGAGCCCGGGAACGCCGAGGGCGGAGATCTCCGCTACCGCCTCATCCAGGATATCGCTGCCCGGCCGGTCGTTCAGGACCACTTCTGCTCCTTCGCGGGCCAGCTCCCGGGCGCAACCCAGCCCGATGCCCTGGCTCGATCCGGTGACGATGGCGGTTTTGTGGCGCAGCTTCATGAGGAGATCCTAGGAGACGCGGTGGCGAACCGGAATCAAAAAGTCTCCGGGATGCTGCCTGCCTGGTTCCGCGGCCGTGCGGTTGCGTGATTGTTTCCCCGGGGACAAAAATCCCGGTCATACCGTGTTGACCCGCTTCCGGGTTCGCCGGATGGTCGCCGCGTGAAAGAGTCCGATGTTCAGCGGTTGCGCGACGGTATCCGCGATGTGCCCGATTTTCCCAAGCCCGGGATCGTTTTCAAAGACATTACCCCGATTCTCGGCGACGGCGAACTGCTTCGCCTGTCCATCGACGGCATCATCGAGACGGCGCGGGATGAGCGGGTCGACAAGGTGATCGGGATCGATGCTCGCGGCTTTATTTTCGGAGCAGCGGTGGCGGATCGTCTCGGGGTTGGGTTCGTGCCCATTCGCAAAAAGGGCAAGCTTCCCTGGGAGACCGAGGGTATCGCCTATGCCCTGGAGTATGGCCAAGCCGAGGTGGAGGTGCATCGCGACGCTCTGCACGCGGGCGAGAGGGTGATGCTGGTAGACGATCTCCTCGCCACCGGTGGGACCGCCGGGGCCGCCCTGACTCTCTGTGAAGTGCTCGGTGGGGATGTGGTCTGCGCCACTTTTGTCATCGAACTGGCCTTTCTCGAGGGGCGCAAGAATCTGCCCGACGATGTGCGGGTCGAGGCGCTGCTGACGTATTGAGGGCATGAGCTACGAGAGCGACCTGCTGCGGGACTGGTACCTGCTGTTTCACTACGGGACCCCGCAACAGATTGTGGAGGGCAGCGCCTTTTCCGAGGTCGATCTTCCGGCGGGCTGCCTCGACTTTCCCGTCGCCACGACCGGGGTGTTCACCCGGGGAGGGGATCGCGCCCTCGACCTCGGGTGCGCCGTGGGTCGTTCCAGTTTCGAGCTGAGGAAGGCGGCACCTCGCGTGATCGGCATCGACTTCTCCGCGAGTTTTATCGAGGCGGCCCGCCAGATGCGCCACGAGGGATCTTGCTCCTGCCGTCGGTTTGGTGAGATGCATCTCGCCGAGGAAATCGAGGTCGTGTTGGACGACACCCTTCCCCGAGATGGGGTCGAGTTCGAGGTGGGCGACGCCATGGATCTTCGGCCGGATCTGGGAAGTTTCGACCTGGTCCACGCCGCCAACCTAATCTGCCGATTGCCCGAGCCCGACCGCTTCTTCCGACGGCTTCCCCACCTGGTCAATTCGGGCGGTCAACTGGTCCTCGCCACCCCGGCGACCTGGTTGCCCGAGCACACCCCACCTCGACATATCCCCGGGGGGCCGACTCTCGATTTTCTGCGGGACGAACTGTCAGGAGCGTTCGACTTCGTCGAGGTGCGGGAAGTCCCCTTCCTCATCCGGGAACACCGGCGGAAGTTTCAGCTGAGCACATCGCAGACCAGCTTGTGGGTCCGCAGGTGAGGTGAGCCCCGGGTGTCGGTGTTGGGCTTTCCTCCGAGACCGGTTGACTCGCGCACCCAACAGGGTACCGTCATGGGTTCAACAGGATCGGGCCGTGCTGCGGAGAGGCATCTCCGCGTCACGTTGTCTGATCTGCCTCGTTCCCCAGCCTTATCAGAAATTCTCTTCCCATGCAGTTTGCCGAACTCCAGGAACTCCACGCTCTCCCCTTTTTCGATTTGCTGAAAAAAGCCCGGTCGGTCCATGAGGCGCACTGGCCGGACCACGAGGTCCAACTCTGCACCCTCCTCAGCATCAAGACGGGCGGTTGTTCCGAGGACTGCTCCTATTGCGCCCAGTCGGCCCGCTATCACACGGGGGTGGATGCGGAAAGGCTCATGGAGAAAGAGCAGGTTCTGGAGCGCGCCCGGGCCGCCCGCGAGAACGGGTCCACCCGGTTCTGCATGGGCGCCGCCTGGAAAGGGGTGCGGGATGGCACGAAGCGCTTCGAGGAGGTGCTCGAGATCGTTCGCACGGTCAGCGGCCTCGGCATGGAGGTCTGCACCACCCTCGGCGAGTTGGGTGAGACCGAAGCGGTCAGGCTGAAGGAGGCCGGGGTCACCGCCTACAACCACAACATCGACACCTCGCCGGAGCACTACGAAAACATCGTGAGCACCCACACCTTCCAGGACCGGCTCAACACCGTCCGCCACGTCCAGAACGCGGGCATTTCGGTCTGCTGCGGGGGCATCCTCGGCCTCGGGGAGACGACCGAGGATCGGCTGCGCATGCTCGAGGTGATCAGCGAGTTCAACCCCCAACCGGAGAGCGTGCCCATCAACTCCCTGGTGCCCATCCCCGGAA
This sequence comes from uncultured Akkermansia sp., assembly GCA_964562825.1. GTDB lineage: Bacteria > Verrucomicrobiota > Verrucomicrobiia > Verrucomicrobiales > DEV007 > Arctic95D-9. Next base: position 23,277 of record CAZLUZ010000036.1, on the reverse strand, counting down.
CTCCCCTGGCCGAATCGGCCGGGGTGGACAACTTCGAGGTCATCCGCACGATCGCGCTGGCCCGCATCGCCATGCCCGGGGCCAAGGTTCGTCTCTCCGCGGGAAGGACCGAGATGAGCGACGAGATGCAGGCCCTCTGCTTTTTCGCCGGGGCCAACTCCATCTTCTACGGTGACAAGCTGCTCACCACCTCGAATCCCCAGTCCCGGGCGGATCGGGAACTGCTGCGGAAACTGGGGCTCGTTCCCCAGGCACCCGATCCGGGTCTCGCGGCTCCCGAGGCCGAGCTGGAAAAACCCCTGGTGCCCGCCATCGTCTGATCCGGAGCGTCTGGTACTGATGCCGCAGGACGAACGCCTCTGGGTCGCCCGGGACCTGACCTTCGATCTGTCGCGACGCGGCGAGATCATGGGGATCCTCAACGTGACTCCGGACTCCTTCTCGGACGGGGGCCGTTTTTGCCGCGTTGGCGATGCCATCGCTCACGCCGAAAGGATGATCGCCGAGGGGGCGGCCATCATCGACGTCGGGGGTGAGTCCACCCGGCCCGGGGCCGGCGAGGTGCCCCTGGAGGAAGAAATCGCCCGCACCATCCCGGTGATCGCGGAGTTGGTCCGACGATTCCCGCGGCTCTGCGTGTCGATCGATACCTCCAAGCCCGAGGTCGCCCGGCGGGCGCTGGGGGAGGGGGCCCGGGTGATCAACGACATCGGCGGATTCCGGGACGGGCAAATGATCCGGGTGGCTGCCGAAGTCGGGGCCGGCACGGTGGTGATGCACATGCAGGGCACCCCGCGCACCATGCAGGAAAAGCCGGAGTATGGGGACGTGGTCGAGGAGGTTCGGGCGTTTTTCGCCGCCCAATTCGACCGCATGACCGACGGGGGAGTCGATCCCCGGGCCATCGTGCTCGATCCCGGAATCGGCTTCGGCAAAAGCCTGGAGCACAACCTCGCCCTGCTGCGGGCCCTGGAACGCCTCCCCGTGGCGGGCCGGCCGCTGCTGCTCGGCGTTTCGCGAAAGTCCTTCATCGGCGCCTTGCTCGGGCGCAAGGAAATGGAGGATCGCTCCGCGCCCACGGTGGGAATCACCGCCTACGCCACCGAGATGGGTGTGCGGCTGCACCGCGTCCACGAGGTAAAGCCCAACCTCGAATCCATGCGCATGATCGAGGCGATCTTTGGCCGCCCTTGACGAGGCGGACCGCATCGGAGAAATCCATCGCAATCGTTGCTTGAGCGAGGGCGCGAAGTTTCCGAAGATCGGGTTGGTTTATCACCATCAACCCTAATCATGAAAATCGTATCAGCCATCCTCGGAGCCCTGCTCGGGCTCGCCTTCATCGTTTTTGGAGTCAACTTTTTCTTCAATTTCCTGCCACCTCTGCCGCCGCCGGAGGAGGGGAGCTACGCTGCTCTTTTCTGGGGTGCGGTGGGGCCTTCGGGCTACATGGCTATGGTCAAAGGTTTTGAGATTGCGGGCGGCCTCCTCACCGCCATCCCCAAGACCCGCCCACTCGGCCTCATCTTTCTCTGCCCGATCCTGGTCAACATTCTCGCCTACCATTTTTTCTTCGAGACCGGGCAATTGTTGAATCCGGTTCATCTCGGTCTTCCCCTGATGGCCGCGGTGCTGCTGGTTCTCGATAGCAAACGCTTTGCCGGTCTCTTCAGGTAACCCGGCTCACCGAACGTTGAACCGCCCCGGCGGGGAGAGATCGCTTTCTCTCCGCCGGGGCTTTTTTTCGGTCATTTTTTCGCCCCGCCCTCAACCTGGCGGCACCACGGGCGCACCGAGAGGGAGCCGCTGATACGAACGTCAGGTCCATTCGGATCGAAGGGCAAAATTGACAAAATAGTTGCCGAAGAACGGTTTTTTTCCTCGGCCCATCTGCTTAGTTCGCCGCGTCCCGATCCGTCCTGGACAAAGACTTTCCCGAAATCGACTACCACCCACCCAAGAAATGAAAGGCAAACTGTCTCTACTCACCCTCGCCCTCGGGCTGTCCGGTTTCCTGCTATGCGGCCAGGTTTCCGCTCAGACCGATATCATCAACGAGGATTTCGACGATTCCACCGTCACCTACACGCCGTCGGTGCCGGAATTTTCCGATGGCTCAGGCGACTTCTTCGGTCGGGTCGATTCCGACGGTATCAGCGTGACGAGCGCTTACAGCGTTTCGGGAGCGACCGACGGGTACTTCGCCGCCATGGACACCGATGGAGACGGAAACCCCGCGGAAGTCGACCTCACCTGGAGCGGCCTGGATATCACCAACAATACCTCGGTCACTTTTTCCATCGACCTCGCCGAGGATGACGACGGGAGCGCCCAGGACTGGGACGATGATACCTCCTTCCGACTCGAGGCCAGCACAGACGGTGGGTCCTCCTGGACGCCGTTTTTTGCGGTAGAGGCAGTAGGTGGGACCAACAGCGAACCGGCTGTCGACACGAATCTCGATGGTATTGGCAACGGCGCCACGATCACCGATACCTTCGCCACCTTTACCGGAACTATTCCCGACACGACCGGCGAAACCACTCTGAGTGTGCGGATGGTTTTTGATCAGCTCGAAGCGGGGGACGAGGACATCGCGGTGGAGAATTTCGTCGTCACCCTGACCACCGGCGCACCCACTCCGACCATCGTGGTAACCGCCACGGCACCTACCATCAACGAAAACACCACCGACGCCGATCTGATCCAGGTCAGTCTTGCCAACGCCTCCGGGGCCACTTTCCCCCTGGACGTGAGCCTTTCTTCCAGCCCGACGGGCGAGGTGACCTTGAACGGCAGCGCCGCTCCCACCATCCAGTTTTCCAGCGAGTCGGACACCATCGATGTGAGCGTCGCAGCGCTCGACGATCCCGACTCCGACGGGGATTTCACCGTCACCATCACGGCGGCAGCCGCCGGATTCACCGATGGGACGGCAAGCTTCGACGTGATCGATGATGATGTTTCCTCGGTCACGGTGATCGCGGTGGAAGATTTCGACGGCGGCACACCCGCCTGGACGAACGACGCATCGGTGCAGACCTTCGTCGACCCGAGCAGTTCGGACCAGGGTCTCTTCATCCAGACCAGCAGTGCCGGCTTGCTAAACAACGGAACCAACGTGCTTTTCGGGCGCGACTTGAACAACGAGACGGGAGAACCTGCGCTCAATCCGGTCACGATCGTCTTCGACGAGGTGGATGTGGCGCTTTACAGCGGAGTCGAGATTTCCTTCGATTACGCCCTCAACGGATTTGATGCTGCTGACGAGGTGACGTTTACCGTGGTGATCAACGAGGGGCTTCCCGGCGAAAACCTCTCCTTCGCTACGGGCACTTTCAACGGCAGCGACACCGGCACCCAGACGGTGGCCATCCCCAATGGTACCACCACGGTCGGTCTCGTGCTCGTGCTGGACCAAGATGGAGCAGCCGACGATTTCGAACTGGACAACTTCCAGGTTACGGGGACGCTCGGTTCCGTTCCCGCCATTCTTCTCAGCACCACTGCCCCAAGCGTGGACGAGGGCGCCACCGATGCCGACCTGGTCCAGGTCGCCCTGGTCAACGCCTCGGGCCAGACCTTCCCGCTCGATGTGACCCTTACCGCCGACCCGGCCAGTGAGGTGACCTTGAACGGCGTCGTTTCACCAACCGTCCAGTTTGCCAACGATTCTCAAACCATCGACGTGAGCGTGGAGGGCACCGAGGACGCGGACTTCACCGGGGATGTGACCGTGACGATCACGGGAACGGCCTCCGGTCTCAGCAACGGGACCACCACCTTCGACGTGATTGATAACGACACTCCCTCCATCGTGATCAATGAGATCATGTTCGATCCCAACGACGGAAGCACCACCTTTGATTCCAACGGCGACGGGTCTGGCGACACTTCCGAAGATGAGTTCGTCGAACTGGTCAACACGGGCGCTTCCGCAATCGACATCTCCGGTTGGGTCATCGAAGATGCAGCTGCCTTGCGTCACACTTTCCCTGCTTCGACGGTTCTCGCCCCCAATCAGGCAATCATCGTCTTTGGCGGCGGGACGCCCACCGGCTTCGTTGGAATCCTCACCCAGACCGCTTCGACCGGGTTCCTCGGATTCAACAACAGCGGAAACGAATCCGTGATTCTGAAGGACGATCAGGGCGCGCTGGTCGCCCAGGTCGATTACAACGGCGGTGGCGACGGTGTCTCCATCACCCGCGACCCCGATCTCACTGGTGGCACCTTCGTAGACCACGACACCGCCACCGGTTCGGGCGGAGCACGGGCCTCGGTCGGCACCACGATCGACGGCAACAACTTCGACGGCAGCAGCGCGTCGCCCGTCATCATTCTGACGAGGACGGCTTCGTCCATCGACGAAGGAGCCACCGACGCCGATCTGCTCCAGTTGAGCCTTCAGGACGCCTCCGGCCTCACCTACCCCCTGGATGTCACTTTGACTTCCAGTCCCTCTGGAAAGGTGACCCTGAACGGGGCTGTCTCCCCGGCCATTACCTTCAACGCTTCGACCAACACCTTTGACGTCAGCGTGGAGGGGCTGGAAGATGCCGACTTCACCGGGGATGTCTCCGTGACAGTGACCGCCACGGGTCCCCAGGGTCTCGTGGATGGCAGCGTGGGCTTCAGCGTGGCCGACAACGAACTGGAGGTCATTTTCACCGAGGATTTCGAGACCGACCTCGGCAGTTTTGAGGTGGTCGACCTGGGAGACCTGGACGCCACCTGGATTCAAGAGGGCGGTTACGCCTTGGGCAACGGGTTTGGTGAAGACGCCACCGAGGACTGGCTCATCACGCCAGCGCTCCAACTGGGTGCCTATTCCAACGAGCAACTCGATTTCAACCTGGAGGTGGATTTCGAAGGGTCCGACCTCACGCTGCTCTATTCCAGCGACTACGATGGCCTCGGCGATCCCACCACGGCCACCTGGATCACCCTGGCGACCTACGATGACACCAGCGGTCTGGGGAACCCTACCGATCTTTCCGTGGACGTTTCCTCGATCTCCGACTCCCTCGGCGACATCCACTTCGCCTTTCGTTACACCGGGAATGGGCCCAACCCAGGGCAGTCGGTTAGAGCGAGGCTTTACGAGTTCACCGCCCGCGGTGTGCTGACCGGACAGCTCAATCCGAGCATCAGCCTGACGAGCACGGCGGCTACCATCGACGAGGGTGCCACCGACGCCGACCTCATCCAGGTGGCGCTGGCCGACGCGTCCGGTCTGACTTTCCCCCTTGACGTGACCCTGAACTCCAGCCCGGCAGGCGAGGTGACACTGAACGGGGTGGCTTCCCCCACGGTTCAATTCGCCTCCGCTTCGGACACTTTTGATGTCAGCGTGGTGGCGACGGAGGATACCGACTTCACCGGGGATGTCGTCGTGACGATCACCGCCACCGGAGCCGGTCTCGATAACGGCACGGCAAGTTTCGACGTCGTCGACAACGATGGCCCCTCCATCGTGATCAACGAGATTCTGTTCGATCCCGATGACGGGGTATCGGTTCTCGATGCCAACGGCGATGGCAGCCCCAGTGCGACCGACGACGAGTTCGTCGAACTGGTCAACACGGGCGTTTCCTCCCTGGACATCTCCAACTGGACGCTTGAGGATGGCGCGAGCCTTCGTCACACCTTCCCGGCGGCCACGGTGCTCAGCCCCAGCCAGGCGATCATCATCTTCGGCGGGGGCACCCCGACCGGTTTCACCGGTCCGCTTACTCAGGTGGCCTCCAGCGGTGCGCTCGGTCTGAACAACGGTGGGGACACCGTGACTTTGAAGGATGATCTGGGTGCGACCGTCGCGGTAGTCACCTACACCGGCACCAGCGTCGAGGGCGACGGGGAGTCGATCACTCGCGATCCGGACCTGACCGGAGGATTCGTGAACCACACCACCGCCACGGGTTCGGCCGGCGCTCGCGCCTCGGCGGGTGCCCAGATCGACGGAACTCCCTTCGGCGGTTCCGCGCCAGCGGGCATCACGCTGACGGCGACGGCGGGTTCCATCGATGAGGGAGCCACCGACGCCGACCTGATCCAGGTCAGTTTGACGAATGCGTCCGGGGCGAGCTTTCCGCTGGACGTGACCCTCACGTCGGCTCCTGGCAGCGAGGTGACACTCAACGGTGTCGTTTCCCCGACAGTGCAGTTCCAGAACGAGTCCGAGACGATTGATGTCAGCGTCGAGGCGACCGAGGACGCCGACGAAACGGGCAATGTGACGATCACGGTCACCGCGACGGCAGCCGGGTTCACCGATGGCACCGCCACCTTCGACGTGGTCGACAACGAGGGGCCGACGGTAATTGCGATCGAGGATTTCGATGGGGGCACCCCGAGCTGGAGCAATGACGCGGCGGCCCAGCTGTTCGTCGATCCGAGCAGTTCAGACCAAGGGCTCTTCATCCAGACGAGCGATACCGGTCTGCTCGATAACGGCAGCAACGTGCTCTTCGGCCGGGATTTGGAGAACGAGTCGGGTGAGACCGTTTTCACCCCGATCACCATCGTCTTCGCCGATGTGGACGTGAGCGGCTTCAGCAACGTGGAGCTTACCTTCGATCACGCCCTCTTCGAGTTCGACAGCGGCGACGAGATCACCTACGCGGTGGTGCTCGATCGCGGTCTGGGCGGAGAGAACCTGACCTTCGCTACCGGCACGCTGGACGGGAGCGACACGGGCACGGTCACGGTGACGATTCCCGGGTCCACTTCGACGGTCGGTCTGGAACTGGTGCTCGACCAGAACGGAGGCAGCGACTTCTTCGAGCTGGACAATTTCCAGTTGACCGGAGACGTGGGAGCGACCCCCGCGATCCAGCTGACCACCACGGCCGGTTCGATCGACGAGGGCACCAGCGACGCCGATCTGGTTCAGGTGAGCCTGGCCAACGCGTCGGGACAGAGCTTTCCGCTCGACGTGACGCTGACGGCGGCTCCCGGTAGCGAGGTGACGCTCAACGGCGTTGCTTCACCGACGGTCCAGTTCCAGAATGATTCCGAGACGATCGACGTGAGCGTCGAGGCGACCGAGGACGGGGACTTCACCGGAGATGTCACCATCACGGTGACGGGGACGGCCACCGGATTTTCCGATGGGACGGCCACTTTCGACGTGGTGGACAACGAAACGCCCTCCATCGTGATCAACGAGATCATGTTCGATCCCTTCGACGGCGTCTCGACCTTCGATTCCAACGGAGACGGCAACCTGGACAATTCCGAGGACGAGTTTGTCGAGATCGTGAACACCGGGGCGGGCTCGCTCGATATCTCCGGGTGGACGATCGAGGATGCCAACGGTCTTCGGCACACCTTTCCTGGTTCAACGGTGCTCAACGCCAGCCAGGCGATTATCGTTTTCGGTGGCGGCACTCCCACCGGCTTCACTGAGCCCCTGACCCAGGTCGCCTCGGCCGGGTTCCTCGGGCTGAACAATGACGGCGACTCGGTCATCCTCAAGAATGGCTCGGGGGCGATTGTCACCCAGGTGGACTACATCGGAGGAGGTGACGGCGAGTCAATCACCCGCGATCCCGACCTGACGGGAGTGACCTTTGTCGATCACACCGGGGCGACCGGATCCGGCGGTGCACGGGCCTCGGTCGGCACCCAGATCGGTGGCGGTTCCTTTGCACCGCCGGCCATCGACCTGCAGATCACCGAAATCTGGCCCGGCCAGAGCGGTGCCAATCAGGTCACGGAGGAGTGGTTCGAGATCACCAACGTTGGCGGGGCAGCCTGGGTTTCCGGTGTCGACGGCGCGCTCACTTACAACGGCGAGGATGTCGAGGGAATCACCGATATCCAGCCCGGCGAGGCCGTGGTGATCGTCTTCGGCGACTCCGCATCGGCAAGTGCCTTCAGCAGCGTCTGGGGAGCAGTCATCGACTTGACCGGTGTCGAGGTGGGCAACGTGGACAGCCCGACGCCTCTCGATCCGGCGGGCGGCACGGTGACTCTCCTTCTGGGCGGGGCGACGGCAGACAGCGAAGCCTATCCCGACGGCAGCTCCAGTGACGGTCAGTCCTACGATGTGGACAACGCCGCCTTCTCCGTCGAAGGCGTCGACGGGGCGGTGGCGACCCTCGCGCTGGGAGGCGACTCCTCCGATACCCCCGCAGTCGGTTCACCGGGCAATGGCCTGCCCTTTGGTTTCACCCTTACTATCTTGCACAACAATGACGGGGAGTCCTCGATCTTCCCGGACACGGAAGCGACTCTGGGGAGCAGCCCGAACGACGAGTTCGGCGGTGCCGCGACTTTCGTGACCCTGGTCGACCAGGAGAAGGCCGCCGCGACCAACCCGATCATGCTCTCCTCTGGGGACAACTTCCTGCCCGGCACGGTGGTTGACGCGGGTATCGCCGCCTCGGGGCCGTTCGACCCGGTGGTGGATTACAACGCCGTCCTGATCAATGAGATCGGCTACGACGCTCTGGCCATCGGTAACCACGAGTTCGACCTCGGCCCGGACTTTCTGGCCGACTTCATCGGGGTGACCACCAACGTGCCCTTCTTGAGCGCGAACCTGGACTTCTCCGCCGAGGCCAGCCTCCAGGCGCTGGTGGACAGCGGCCGGATCGCCAAGAGCACGATCCTGAACGTCAACGGTCAGCAGATTGGTGTGATCGGAGCGATCACCGAGGGCTTGGCCGCGATCACCAACGAGGGTGACGTCATCATCGGAGCGGTGGAAGCGGCGGTGGAAGCCGAGGTGGCCAGCCTTCTTGGCGCCGGGGTAAACAAGATCATCCTTGTCTCGCACCTGCAGAGCATCACAGAGGAGTTGACCCTGATCCAGGGCCTCAACGACGTGGATGTGGTCATCGCCGGTGGGGGAGACGAAATCCTCGACAGCGGCGACACGAGCAACCTGCTTCCCTCCGACACAGGCAACGTCTTCGGAAGCTACCCGCTGGTCCAGCAGGACGAAGGTGGCGACGACGTCTTGGTGGTGACCACCCCGGGCAACTATCGTTACCTGGGCCGTCTGGTCATCGACTTCGATGCGGCGGGCGTGGCCACGGTGAACGGGTCGACGACCTCCGAGCTGGTGCGCAACGCCCGGGTCGACGGGTTGATTGAAGACCCCGATACCCTTGCCAACGTGGTGACTCCGGTAGAGGACTTCATCGCCACAGCGGTGGTGGTGGCCTGTTCGGAGGTTGATCTGGACACCTCACGTCCGAACATTCGGACCATCCAGACGAACATGGGTTCGATCAGTGCGGACGCTTTCCGCACTGCGACCGAGGCGGAGGCCGGTGCGCTGGGCTTGAGCGATGACTACATCATCGCCCTGACCAACGGGGGCGGAATTCGCACGGACCGGCTTTACCCTGCCGGGGATGTGACCGATCAGACGATCAACAACATCTTCCCGTTTGGCAACGAAGTGCGGGTGGTCACCGGGATGACGACAGCCCAACTCTTGAGCGTGCTGGAGCACGCGGTGGCTCGGGTGGAATCGGTGGGAGGTCAGTGGGGCCACATCTCCGGGTTCACCTTCAGCTATGACCCGTCCCAGCCAGGCCAGACGACGGTGGAAACTTCGCCGGAGTCGGGTGTGTTCGCGATCGATGTTCCGGGGTCCCGGATCGTGGATGTCTACATGTCCGATGGCACGCTGATCATCGACGATGGTGTGATCACCGCAGCGGGATCGAGCACGACCTACTCGTTTGTGACCAACAACTACATCCTGGGTAACGGAGATCGCTACCCGCTGGGAACGATAGTGGGTGATGTCTACACGGAGTATCCGAGCCTGTCGGTGACGGCCTTCGGCGACTTCGATGGGGATGGTGACACCGACTACGCCGACGTGGCCAACAACTACCTGCAGAACCTGCCGGATGTGATTGGGTCGGATGGTTGCGCCGACATCACCGCGGCCCAGTATGGCGCGAGCGCGGTGGTCAACCGGATCGTGGCGGTCGATGCCATCAACGGGGGCGACCTCGACGGCGACGGCATCGACGATGCGTGGGAGCAGTTGCTCATCGACTTCAGCGGCACCGATGCGGTGGACGGCCTCGACGACGTCGATGGCACCACCGACTTCGACGGCGATGGGACCCTTGACCTGTTCGAATTCCAGCGTGGAAACAGCGGCACTGAGCCGGCCCGATTCCCGCAGTCCATCGCCTCCGGTGATCCCCGGCCCGATAGCGTGGTCCTCTGGACGCGCCTGGTCGATGGCGACACCGCGGTCGATCGCACGGTCAGTCTGAAAGTCAGCACCACTGGCACCCTGGCGGAGGTCGGCACCGACTCGATCCTGGGAGGCACCAACCTGTGGACGGGCGGAAGCCTGACCGCCCAGTCGGCCCATGACGGGGTGGTGAAGGTCCAGTTGACCAGTCTGAATCTGACGGGTCTGGCTCCGGATACGAGATACTACTACCAGTTCTCCTACAACGACGGCAGCACCACCTGGTATTCACCGATCGGCCGCACCCGAACGGCACCTGGTGTTGGCAGCACCCGCGAGATCAAGTATGCGGCGATCAACTGCAACGATTACGTCGGTCGCTACTTCAACGTTCTCAAGCACCTTGCGGACCAGGAGGCCGATAACATCGACTTCGTGCTCAACCTCGGTGACTACATCTACGAGACCACGGGCGACCCGAGCTTCCAGACCACGACTCCGGAGCGGGCCATGGTCTTCACCAACCCGGGCGAGGCGATCGACCTGGGAGGCGGGAATCTGGCCGCACAGTCGGTGAGCAACTACCGGGACATCTACAAGACGATTCGTCAGGACCCCCAACTGCAGCGGGTCCACGAGTTGTTCCCCATGATCAGTATCTGGGACGACCACGAGTTCTCCGACGACAACTGGCAGGACACCGCCACCTATTTCGACGAGAAGGTCGACGAGACCCTGCAGACCAGCCGCAAGCAGAACGGCGAGCAGGTCTGGATGGAGTTCCTGCCCACCGAGCGCGGTCTCGCGGCGAGCGGAGTCGGGTTGGACATCGGTGCCTCGATTCTCTACCCGAATACGGTCATCTACGACAGCTTCAGCTTCGGAGACAACCTCGACCTGATTCTCACCGATATCCGGACCTTCCGTCCCGACCACATCATTCCCGAGGACGCCTACCCGGCAACCATCGTGGTCGATGAGACCACGCTGATCGCCACCCTGGCGGCACTCAACGGTCTCGACGTCGCGACTTTTACCGCGGCTGTCTGGCCCGGGATTGAGGGTGACTTCTCTCCCTATGTGAACATCGACGACGCGGCCTACGCCTCGGTGAAGGGAACGTTGCAGGCGATTCTCACTGGAGCGGTGACCGCGGATTTGGCGAGCCTGCCTGCGGGTCAGACGCCGGCCACCACCGGCGCCGCGTATGCGGGGGCCAACGTGACCGGGTTGCTGGATGCCTCGTTTATCAACTCGACCTTTGCGGCGGCGGGGCAGCCCGAGCCTTTTGACGCCGCGGCGATCGCGGCGATGGATCGGGGAATTTCCCACTTCCTCATGGGCAAGACTGGTAACTTCTCCGATTTCGGCAGCCGTTATCAGGTCGTGAATCAGACCCTCCAGATCTACGCTCCTCTTTCCGGCAGGAGCCAGGATCTCTATGGGGCTGCCCAGACCGCCTTCCTCACCAACGCTCTGACCAGCAGCACTGCGGGTTGCACGGTGATCGCGAGTTCGACTCCGTTTACCCCGATTCTGTTGGAACTCGGTGACCTGCCTCCCGGCGTCAGCCTGCCGACCAGCGGCCTGCTGAACGGCGACCCGGTTCTGGCCGCCATCCCAGACGAGTTTCTCGCCGAGTTCCTGCTCAACGCCGATGAGCCGGCCGGTTTCCCGCAAGGGCGCCAGAGTATCATCGATCTGTTCGAGCAGTCCGGAGCGATCATCGTCTCCGGCGACATCCATGCCCAGCTGGTTGGAAACAATCTGGCGTCGAACGGTGGCACCGTGGTCGACTTCACCGTGCCTTCCGCGGCCTCCAGTCAATTCCGGCGCGCTGTGGAAACCGCCTTCGCCACCGTCGAAGGATTGGTCGGGGCGCAGTTCGGAGGAACCTTCGAATACGATGCCGCCCAGAGGCAGGCGGTGATCGATGCGACGGACGACATCATCGAGTTCAATACGCCGGAGATGGTCAACGCCGACACCGCGACTCACGGTTACACCGTGTTCTGCGTGGGAACGTCCGGCCTGACGGCGGACTACCGCAAGATCAGCGTCGATGAGATCGGTAACAACCTCTATGCGGAGGACGCCACGACTCTCGATGCGCTTTTCGCTCGCGAGAGCTACGATCTCACCACGGTCGAGCCGACTGTCACCGGTGGCTCCGGTGGAACCGTCTCCGGGGGCGGCAGGCTGCTGGTTGGGGAAACCGCCACTTTCACCGCTACGCCGGATCTCGGAAAGCAGTTCGTGCAGTGGTTGGTCGATGGAAACCCGGCAGGTAACACCAACCCGCTGGAAGTGACGATCTCGGCCGGCACCACCATCGAGGCCGAGTTCGCGGACGCGGCGATCACTCTGACCATCCTGCACAACAATGATGGAGAGTCCTCGATCTTTCCGGACACGGATGCGACTCTGGGGAGCAGCCCGAACGACGAGTTCGGCGGTGCCGCGACTTTCGTGACCCTGGTCGACCAGGAGAAGGCCGCCGCGACCAACCCGATCATGCTCTCCTCTGGGGACAACTTCCTGCCCGGCACGGTGGTTGACGCGGGTATCGCCGCCTCGGGGCCGTTCGACCCGGTGGTGGATTACAACGCCGTCCTGATCAATGAGATCGGCTACGACGCTCTGGCCATCGGTAACCACGAGTTCGACCTCGGCCCGGACTTTCTGGCCGACTTCATCGGGGTGACCACCAACGTGCCCTTCTTGAGCGCGAACCTGGACTTCTCCGCCGAGGCCAGCCTCCAGGCGCTGGTGGACAGCGGCCGGATCGCCAAGAGCACGATCCTGAACGTCAACGGTCAGCAGATTGGTGTGATCGGAGCGATCACCGAGGGCTTGGCCGCGATCACCAACGAGGGTGACGTCATCATCGGAGCGGTGGAAGCGGCGGTGGAAGCCGAGGTGGCCAGCCTTCTTGGCGCCGGGGTAAACAAGATCATCCTTGTCTCGCACCTGCAGAGCATCACAGAGGAGTTGACCCTGATCCAGGGCCTCAACGACGTGGATGTGGTCATCGCCGGTGGGGGAGACGAAATCCTCGACAGCGGCGACACGAGCAACCTGCTTCCCTCCGACACAGGCAACGTCTTCGGAAGCTACCCGCTGGTCCAGCAGGACGAAGGTGGCGACGACGTCTTGGTGGTGACCACCCCGGGCAACTATCGTTACCTGGGCCGTCTGGTCATCGACTTCGATGCGGCGGGCGTGGCCACGGTGAACGGGTCGACGACCTCCGAGCTGGTGCGCAACGCCCGGGTCGACGGGTTGATTGAAGACCCCGATACCCTTGCCAACGTGGTGACTCCGGTAGAGGACTTCATCGCCACAGCGGTGGTGGTGGCCTGTTCGGAGGTTGATCTGGACACCTCACGTCCGAACATTCGGACCATCCAGACGAACATGGGTTCGATCAGTGCGGACGCTTTCCGCACTGCGACCGAGGCGGAGGCCGGTGCGCTGGGCTTGAGCGATGACTACATCATCGCCCTGACCAACGGGGGCGGAATTCGCACGGACCGGCTTTACCCTGCCGGGGATGTGACCGATCAGACGATCAACAACATCTTCCCGTTTGGCAACGAAGTGCGGGTGGTCACCGGGATGACGACAGCCCAACTCTTGAGCGTGCTGGAGCACGCGGTGGCTCGGGTGGAATCGGTGGGAGGTCAGTGGGGCCACATCTCCGGGTTCACCTTCAGCTATGACCCGTCCCAGCCAGGCCAGACGACGGTGGAAACTTCGCCGGAGTCGGGTGTGTTCGCGATCGATGTTCCGGGGTCCCGGATCGTGGATGTCTACATGTCCGATGGCACGCTGATCATCGACGATGGTGTGATCACCGCAGCGGGATCGAGCACGACCTACTCGTTTGTGACCAACAACTACATCCTGGGTAACGGAGATCGCTACCCGCTGGGAACGATAGTGGGTGATGTCTACACGGAGTATCCGAGCCTGTCGGTGACGGCCTTCGGCGACTTCGATGGGGATGGTGACACCGACTACGCCGACGTGGCCAACAACTACCTGCAGAACCTGCCGGATGTGATTGGGTCGGATGGTTGCGCCGACATCACCGCGGCCCAGTATGGCGCGAGCGCGGTGGTCAACCGGATCGTGGCGGTCGATGCCATCAACGGGGGCGACCTTGACATGGACGGCATCGACGATGCGTGGGAGCAGTTGCTCATCGACTTCAGCGGCACCGACGCGGTGGACGGCCTCGACGACGTCGATGGCACCACCGACTTCGACGGCGATGGCAACAGCGACCTGTCCGAGTTCCAGAACCTCTCGAACTTCAACACGACGCTCACGCCGACGGCCATCACCGCCACCGAGCTGGAGGTGGATGGCGACTTTGTCATCGAAGTTCCCGGGGGAACGGCCGGTCTCAAGGTGACGTCTTCGGACGACCTCAACCTGCCGTTCACCGACGTGCCCAACGTCACCGTGGAGCCCACCCGCTTCATCATCCCCGCCGGGGAGATCAACGTGGGTCGCGACTTCTTCCGCGTCGAGGAAGAGTAGGACCGATCCCGTGGGATAGACCCTTTACCGGAAAGGCCCCTCGCTCGCGCGGGGGGCCTTTTTCTGTTTCAGGGATTCGTCTCCTCGTGGATGGCGAGTGCCAGGCGTCGTCGACGGCCCGCTGCCAAAGAAACAAAATTGTTGCGTGCTTCCCGGCCCGGCTTCGCAATCTTCGCCGGCATGATGCCATTTCTCACTCGTCGTCTCGTTCTTCTCGCCATCCTCCTGCCGCTGTTGAGCCCGGGGCAATCCCAAGGGCAGGACTCTGCGGAGATGAAATCCATGGTCGAGGACGCCGATCTCGATGGCTGGGTCAAGCTGAACACCGCCGAGGGAACCTGGGACCACGGACGCGACTTGCTCTGGTGCAGCGGCAAACCGCTGGGAGTGCTTCGCACCGAGGAGATGCTGCAGAATTTCGTGCTCGAAGTCGAGGTCCGGAAATCGCCCGGCGAAAAGGTCGGTCTGGTGCTCTGGTCGGATGACCTCCCCGCGGTGGGCAGTCCTTACCCTCGCGGTATCGAGGTCACTTTTTTTCATGAGGAATCCGACAACGGCGTGCTGTCCGGGGGCCGGATCGATGCTCTGCACGGGGCGAAGATGACTCCCCAGCGGGACGGGTTGGAATCCCCGGTAAAAACGGGGGAGGATGCCGACGGGGAGTGGAGTCGCTACCGTCTGGAATGTCGGGACGGAACGGTCAGTCTGGCGGTGGACGGTGTGGAGATTGATCGCGTCGAGGATTGCACGCCCCGCAAGGGCTACCTCTCCATGAAATCCTCGGGGGACGAGATCGTCTTTCGCAACCTCGTGATGAAGGAACTTCCGGAGACAAAGGTGGAGCCTGCGCAGGTGGCCACGGAGAATCGGGATTTTCGTTCGCTCTACAACGGATTGGACTTCACCGATTGGCAGACGCCCCGTGATGATTGGGAAATCGAGGACTGGAAGATCACGAGCCTTGGGAGCGGAAAGGGAGAGGGGCTCTGGTCCGAGATGGTGTTCGACGACTACGAGTTTGTCTTCGACGTCTCGCTGGAGAGCCGGGATGTCTCAGTGGATGTGGTTCTTCGGGGGAGTTCCGCCAAGTTCAATGTCAATTACGTGGTGTTTCCCGAGTTGAACCCACCCGGCAAGTGGAACCGCTTCACGGGAGTGATTCGGGATGGAGTGATCGAGGGCACCGTAAACGGAAAACCGTGGAGGAAGGACGTGGGCGACTCCACGCGCGGAATGTTTGGCTTCGAGCCCATGGGACCGGCGGAATTTGCGAACGTGTTCATCCGGGAGCTGTGACCGCTCTGGCGGCCCCGCGGAATGCGATTCTTCCTCGGCGAGAATGGGAGGGCGGGAGCGATCCGTCTGCCGAACGCCCGTCTTCCTGTGTGCGCCGGGAGGGGCTTCGGAGGCGGGTTGGCACGCTTTCTGTTATGTGGGCCCTCATGGGCGAGAGGATCGAGGGGTTGCTGATTGATTTGGACGGGGTGCTCTACATCGGGGACAAGGAGGTCTCCGGGGCTCGCGGCGCCCTCGCTGACTTGCGCGAGCGCGGCCTGGAGTGTCGCTTCGTCACCAACACGACGACGTGCACCGCCGCGGAGGTGGGAGACAAACTGGAGCGTCTCGGTTTCGATGCCTCGCCCGAGGAGGTTTTCAGCGCGGTGACCGCGACCGTGGATTTCCTCAGGGGCAACGAAGCCGGGGAGAAAGGGGTGCGGTTGCTGGTGAGCGATTCGGTGCGGGGCGAATTCGCCGAATTCCCGCACGATCGGGAACGGCCCGGTTTCGTCGTGGTGGGCGACATCGGTGCGGCGTGGAGTTACCCCCTGATGAATGAGGCCTTTCGCTACCTCAACGAGGGAGCCGAACTCATTGCGATGCACCGCAACAAATTTTTCCAGACCGAGGACGGTCTCCGGCTCGACATCGGAGCTTTCGTCGCCGGTCTGGAGTTTGTCACCGGACAGGAGGCGCGACTGATCGGCAAGCCTTCGCCCGATTTCTTCCGGCTGGGTAGAGGTGGACCCCAACCTTCGGACCACTCAGAGCCGTTTTCTTAAGTGGCTTTTTGTAGCATGTTAGTTCGCCGATGACGGACCACGAGGAGACGGTAACCGATAGCGAGCTCTAAAGCGAGCGGTTTGTTGAGCGGCGTGAGCTCTAAGGCGAGCGCGTTGCATGAGCCGCTGCATGAGGAAAAAGAAAGAAATAAAATTTCCCGGATGTGTACTCGCCGGAGGCGAAACCATTACGCGTCGGTTTGGTAGACTTCCCACGGCGTTTTCCCTCCCAGGCTCTGGTGCGTCCTTTTGTAGCAAGTAGAAGTCCATCCATTCGTCGGTGCCCTCCCAAAGCGAGAAGCCGTCAACGTAGGCCTTCAGATAGACATCCATCGTGTTGCAGATTTCCCAGGACAAGACAAAGCGCGAAAACCAGTCCATGATCGCAACCAGATACATGAATCCTCGGTCCATCGGAACGTAGGTGATGTCTTAGCACCAGACCTGGTTG
Source organism: uncultured Akkermansia sp. (assembly GCA_964562825.1). GTDB lineage: Bacteria > Verrucomicrobiota > Verrucomicrobiia > Verrucomicrobiales > DEV007 > Arctic95D-9. Next base: position 6,044 of record CAZLUZ010000036.1, on the reverse strand, counting down.
GGTAGATCGCCTGGATTCCCATCCTGCGCATGAGCCGCTGGACGCGCTTCCGGTTGACAGGCCTCTCACGATGGGGTGCCGCATTGAGTTGATCTGCCATCTTCCGGGTTCCGAGAAAAGGGAAATTGAGATGCAACTCGTCGATCTCCCGCATCAGAGCGAGGTTTTCAGGGGTCTCCGGGGTTGGGACATAATAGAAGGTGGATCGATTCAGTCCCAGCAGATCGCACTGTTTGCGTCGGCTGAAGGGACAGTGCTCGGAGGGCTCCACCGCCTCGATCCGCTCCTTTATGGAAGCCATCTCTGGGATTTTTTTTTTTGCCAATCCAGTTCCATGGTCAGTTCTCCCACCTTGGCCTTGAGTGCTTCAACGTCCTCCGAGGGCTCCGGTGTGGGCTCCTTCTTACCCGTCTCAAACAGGGACATGGAGCCTTCCAGGAGTTGCTTCTTCCAGGTGGTCGCCTGGTTGCCGTGGATGCCGAACTGATCGGCGATCTCGGCAATTGTCTGGTTTCCCTTGAGCGCTTCTACGGCGACTTTCGCCTTGAAGCTCGGGTTATGATTTCGTCTCTTTCTTCTGGGCATTTTTTTCCTTTCTTAGTGTTCAATAACACTTAAGAAAAGGCGAATGAGTGGTCCAGTTTTTGGGGTCCACTTCTGGTCTCGACTCGCTGGGCCTGCCCGCGGAGAAGGTGGCCATGGTGGGAGACGACATCGACTCGGATGTGGGTGGCGGACAGGGAGCCGGGCTGAGCGGAATTCTGGTCGAGACGGGCAAACACCGCGAAGACCACGCCTGGCAGTCAGCCGTGGAGCCCGACCTGGTGCTGGAATCTTTCTCGGACCTGCCGGGAGCGATCGGGTGAGGGAGCATTGCTGTCTCCTGCCGGGGGCGAGGCGCCCGCCGACGAGATCGAGAAGATGCCGGATCAACCGCGGAGACAGATCGGGAAGAAGAAGAACCACTCCAGATATTTCTGTATCAACGAGGCCGGGCAAACCCAATGGCTCACCGAGAACGACGGCGAACTCATCGTGGATTTCGTCGCTCGTCTCCGCGACCGCGCACGGGCGAGCTGATCAAAGGCGCAACCCGAAAGCAACGGCGAATCGTGCCCACTTGTCCCGGTCCAGATGGGCTGCCGAGGCTTCGAGGTCCCAGGCGCGCAGGCATTCGGCGGGGTTGGTCCAGCCCCATTTCAGCCCTTCCGCGAGGACGCCCTCCACCGGTTCGGGCAGGGGCAGGTATCTGGCCCCATAGTAGGTTTCCATGACGAGGGCAGCCAGGAACCAGAGATGCTGTCCGGCGCCGGGGATACGCCGGCCCTCCCGGAGACGGCGCAGAATATCGTCGGTCTCCGGCTTGGAGCGGCGGTCGAATCTCCGGTTCGCGCATCCCGCGATGGCGCGGGCATAGTAGGCGTCGGGGGTCCCCGGAAGCAGGTCCAGGGCGAGGTCGGCTTCTGCGATGGCGCGGTCGGTCTCGCCCAGGAAACTCTGCAACAGGCTGAGATTCAGGTGCAGATAGCCGTTGCCCCGGGTTTTTTCCCTCCATTCCGCCATCTGCCGGTGATAGGTGCGAGTGGTCTCGCTCCCCCCGGCGCGGAGGCTGAGGTAGTTGGGGCGGATGATCCTGGCTCCCAGGTCCAAGGTCATGAGATCGACTTCCCTCAGGTTTACCGCCAGTCCCTCGCGGGCGCAGGCTTCCACGAGGAATCGGGGCCATTCGTGGGAGGAAAGACCACGGGCGGAGGCCCTGGACCCGAAACGAGCCTGCAGGGGCAGGAGTGGTTCCGGCAGCAAGGTCTCGCCGGGATCGATATCGATGATGATGAGCTTCCGATCCCGTTCCAGCGCCCTGGCGATCTCGGCCTGGCAGTAGGGACGGCTCAGGGACATGCTGGAAGAGACGAACAGGACGAACTCCGCCTGCTCGATGGCATTCGCGATCTGGCTGTTCAATCCCGTACCGTCCCGCACGGTCAACTCATCATCGTCCCTCCACATCTTCACGCCTCCCTTGGCGAGGGCGTCGGCGATCCAGATCGCGATATCGCGGTCGGGCTCGGAGCGTGAGTAGGAAAGGAAGACCTGGTGCATCATGCCACAAATGCGATCGAAAGGCCTTTCGACACCGCCCAAACAAACGATTCTTCCGGGGAATTTTTCCGGATTCTCCGCCGGTCCTACCCGGAAATGTCGCTGCGGAGAAAGCCACGCTTTTTCTCCCGGACAAACATGCGGAAAGCATGGACTGCGCGAGCGGTCTCGTCTTCTTCCTGCAGGAAAGCCTCGCCCGACGACTGGCCGGAGAAACGGCCATCGTTGACCATGATCTCCACTTTCTGTCCGTTGGCCAGATCGATGCGGTAGAGTCGCGCGTAGTCGAACTGGAGGAGGTCTGCGATGATGTGGCTGGAAAATCGAGCCTTCAGTCGGCGCACTTGCTTCTTGATGGATCCTTCGTCCAGAGCGTTGAAGACCGCACCGAACACTCCCGTTCCGGAGTTTTTTTGCGCCTGGCGAAGCTCTTCCTTGAGGTCGATGCTTCGAGTGAGGGAACCGATGGAGACAGAAATCACGTCCTGGTAGAACGCCTCCAGAAAGGTCTCGTTGAACCGGTTGCCCGTGACGAGATCGATGCCGGTCTGATAGATGCCGATCTGTTCCGGCGTGGCCAGGAGCACCGTGGCCGCCCAGGGAGTGGCCCGGTAAGTGCCATCCTTTCCGATCTGATTGCCCGAAAAATTCTCGCCGACCAGATCTTCGGGGGCGAATCCCAAAAGCAGGATGGGTTCCCGGACGTAATCGGTGAAGCCACACAGCTCGCGGGCCCGGGCGACGTGGTCGAAGGATTCGACAATCTGCGTGGTGATCTCGTCGACCCGCTGGTCCGAGATGGGCAGCGACCGCACTCGCAGCATGAAGAAGGCGGCGATGACGAAGATCAGGGCGAGAGGGATGAGAACCACGCTGATGAAGCAGGGCACCGCCAGGATGATGAGGATCCAGGGCAGAATTCGGCCCTTGCCCCGGAAGTATTTCTTCAGGTTTTTGGCGTCGGAAGAGGATGGTTGCGTGGGCGCGGGTCGTGCCTGGACCGCAGGGGGATGTTCCGCGGAGGGCTTGGCGGTGAGGGCCGCGGCGTCCACGATGGTCTCCGCGGGGGGGCGTTCCGGAGCGGCCAGTGGTGCCGGTCGATCCCATGTGGGAGCCTCGGTTTCCGCGACGGCAGGTTCGACAAGGGGAGGGGATGGCTCGGAAATCGGCGAGGGCACCGGGTCTCCGGCAAAGGACGAGTTCGCCTCCACCTCGGCTGGGTGCGCCGTCGAGGGTTCTCCTGCCGGCTCGGGGGAGGGCTCCGGCGAAGGGCTCTCGCTCCAGGCCGGCGCTTCCGTGTCCGGTGTTTCTGCCGGAGGAACAGGTTCCGGTGTTTTTGCCGGAGGGACAGGTTCCGGGCTTACCTCCTCCATCGGAGCCGGACTCGCTTCCTCCACGGGTGCCGGTGTCACCTCGTTCGAGGGCGCTGGATCTACCGGAGATTCGGTGGGGGCTTCCTCGTAGGTTGGCGCTGCCGCGGCGGGTGAGGGAGAGGAAACCTCTGCGGGGTCGGTGGCGGGGTGAGCGGCGGGTTCCCCTGCCGCAGCGGGAGTTTCGATCGAATGCTGGACTGCTTCCGCGGGGGGCGATTCCACATCGTCGAACAGTTGGCCCAGCGTAACCCACTCGTCGTGACCCTCCGCGAGGGCCACATCCGACTCGTTGAGGACGCCGAGTTCGAGGTTGTACCGCACCTGAGATTCGGGAAAAGGCCCGTAGTCGGTCCCATCCCTCCGGATCATGATCGTGCTCATTGTCTGTCGTGCCCCCGCTGTGGAGGAAGGTTCCTTGCCTGTCCCTTTCCATAACGGAGAAAAGCCCTGATCGCGAGGTGAAAGTTGCCGAGTTAGGGCCCGCATTCGATAGACCTTTTCGCCGGGCCCCGGTTCTGAATCGTCGTTCTCTCCATTCCTTTGCGGAGACGTAACCCAGGACCGTGCCCTCCTCATAACATCGGGTTATCAACATCCGAGGGAGAAGGTATTGGGAAAGGAAGCGCCCCATGGCACCCTTTCTCATCATCAAAATGGAACAGAAGAAAACGAATCGCCGCCGAGCCATCCAGATCACCGCCGCTGGTCTCGTCCACCTGTCCGCCTCCGCCGTCACGGATGCCGCAGAGTTGCGGGAGGGAGACCTCCTGCTCAAACGTGCCCGAGAGCGGGGATTCACCGATCTGGGGTGGCTCAAGAGCTACCACAGCTTTTCCTTTGGAAGGTATTTCGACCCGGAGGCCATGAATTTTCGCAGCCTGCGCGTGATCAACGACGACAGGGTGGCTCCGGGTCGCGGTTTTCCCACTCATCCGCACAAGAACATGGAGATTCTCTCCTATGTTCTCGAGGGAGCCCTGGAGCATCGCGACAGCACGGGAGTCGGCTCCATCATTCGGCCCGACCAGGTGCAGTACATGTCCGCGGGGCGGGGGATCACCCACAGCGAGTTCAACCCTTCCCGGCGGGAACTCAGCCACTTTCTCCAGGTCTGGATACAGCCGAAGCGCCGCGGGGGAAAGCCGCGCTATCGGCAGGAGGATTTCGAGGAAGGGCGGCTCGAATCCGGCCTGACCCTGCTCGCCTCGGGTGAGGGAGCCGGAGGCAGCATCGAGCTTCATCAGGACGCCCGGATGCTGGCGGCCCGGCCTCAACCTGGTCGCTCGGTCGAATACACCGTGGAACGGGGGCGTCACGCCTGGCTCCAGGTGGCCCGCGGCAAAATTTCGGTCAACGGCACACCCATGGCCGAAGGGGACGCCCTCGCCAGCACAAAGCCCGTCCGGTTGGTGATTCAGGCAACGGGTCGGGGGGCTGAAGTGGTCCTTTTCGATCTCGGGTAGAATCCCGCTGCTTCGGCAGCGCAGTCTCCCTCCCGTCTCTATCGGGTGAGTTGTGCGGCGATGCGCTCGGCTTCCGGCTTCGCCTCTTCGGGCACGGGCACGTGGTGAAGGTGAACCACGGAACTCTGACCGGTGGACTGTCTGACGTAGACGGTCAGGGTGGTGAAATCCAGGTCGGCGAGGTCCTCGATCACCACCTTGACCAGGTCGGCTGTCATGGGCGTCCAGGGGACGAGCGATATCCCGTTGACCAGCATCCCGTCGGCGCGGAAGACGACGTCGGACCGATCTTTGGGGATGCGGTTGCGGTAGGCGGTAGCCCCGCTACGGGTGATGATGATCCAGCAGATCGCCCCGAACGCCCCGCCCGCAGCCATCGCGATGCCGCCAGACAGCCAGGGACCGAGGGGAGACCAAAAGGCGAGGGCTGTCGTGATGGCGACGAGCAAACCGGACACCGTTCCCGCGAAGGGCGCCATCTGTCGGGTGCTGCGGCGGTCGTGTTCGGCGAGGTCTCTCCACATCTGCGGAGGTATCTCCCATCCACCGAGGATCTTTTCGGGGTGTTGGTGAAAATCCTCGACGAAGGAACGCTTCCACTTCTCGTTGAGAACAACCAATCCCCTGAGGGATAACCAGAGCGCGGCCATCCCGAACGCACCGGCGCCGACCAAGAGCGGTGGGGGCGCAAAGGGGCGATCGACGAAGAACGACAATACCCCGATGAGCACGGCGGAAAGACCGAAGATCATGACGATCGACAAAGCGATCATCTTCACGATAAGGCCCATGGGGGAAAAAGAAGGTGGATGGGTAGGCACCCGGAGATCGGTGGATTCCGGGATTAGACTTTCGCCGGGCTCGTCTTTTGGGATGGTTCGACGGCGTCTTCGGCTTTGTCCAGATCGCCGATTTTTTCGTAGCATACCGAGCAATTGACCATGATGAGCGGGTCGGAAGGATCGAGGGACACGGCCTTCTTGAAATCGGCAAGGGCCTTTTCAGGATACCCCAACTCCTCATAGGCTCCGCCTCGGTTGTTGTAGACGTCGGCGATGTCCAAACCGGCCGCGATGGCCGAGTTGTAAGCCTTCAAGGCGTCCTCCAG
>CAZLUZ010000035.1:22704-31112 GCA_964562825.1 uncultured Akkermansia sp. | reverse complement strand
GATGTATTGCTACCGGCCGACGGGCTGCTCTCGGCGCCATAAAAACTTTTGCCCATTCGCTCCCCCGATAGTCCCTCCGAACCCCCAACATTTTTGCAATCTGCGTTTGGCTCTGCCTATCTCCCAAAAAGTTAGCCGCTTTACCCGGCATCGGCACCAGAGAGAAACTCCGCCGGCTCTCGACTCAACTCGCTATTTGATCAAAAAATTCAAATAATCGGGGAAAACAGATATTTAAGTTGTATTAACTATTTGCATTTTTCTTAAACGGGAGAATATCATCTAAACGAAGACGTAATTTTAAGGATTCATGAATACCAAAATCGATCATAGATGGGCGTCAAAGTGGGATTTCCTCAAGGATCAGGGACTCTCCATTTTCTCCCTATTGCTTGTTCTGCTCCTGGCAGCGGGCGCATTTGCCCTGTCCTATGCGGGCCTGAAGGACCTGGCTTCGAAAAACGGGGTCGATCCCGGTCTGGTCTGGATATGGCCGCTGATTCTCGATGGCGCCATCGTCGTCTTTTCGGTATGCGCCTTTCGGGCAGGCTTGTGCGGGGAATCGATCGCCTACCCGATGTTTCTCGTCGTGCTCTCCACCTTGGCGTCCATCGCCTTCAATGTTCTGCACGCTCCTATTCCGGACGATGCCACTTTCTGGTCGAAGGCGGCCCTGATTCCCCGGATCATGGCATCGATCCCGCCTCTGGCACTCTTCTTGTCATTCGAGGTGATGATTCGCCAATTGCAGAGTCAGGTGCAGGGACCCAATTACTCCCGACATTCCTCGGGCTACACCGCCGAGCAGTTGCCCATGCCCTTCGGAAACGGTCTCGGGAACGAACTCGGGCTACCCGAGGAGGCGGCCTACACGGCCAAGGCCAACCGTCCCGAGCCCCGGCAAAAGGTGGTGGAGAATCCGATTGCCGCGGCGATGTCGTCGTCATCGCTCTCATCGTCGTCGTCCACGGGAAATTCCAATAATGGGCGGCCCTCGGCAAAAGCCACGGCGGAGGCCAAGGCACTGGTCATCCAGATGTGCAAGCAGGGCGCGCTCATCGAGGATATGGCGGAAGCCTCGGGTCGTTCGCCCCGGACCGTTACCCGCTACCTCAACGAAGCCGGCCTCGCCGTCCCCATGGCCGGCTCCCGCGGCTGGAAAAAACCTGCCTGAGTCCTCCTCCCCCCCAAAGAATAATCGCGTCTTCCCCATCCGCGGCTTTCTCCGGAAGCCGCGGATTTTTTTGTCCCCGATTCCGTCACGACATCTGATAGCAATCCATGTCACAGGTGACGATCACATCCTCGGGGAAGGTCAGTCCCCGAAGAACCGGACGCAAGTGAGCGGCCAGTTTCCGGGGGCTGGTAGCCTTGAGCAGGATCTGGAATCTCCATTGGTCGTGTGACCTGACCAGAGGCGACGGCAGCGGCTCGGTCATCACGATCCCATCGGGCAGGTTCTCCGCGAGACGCTGATGCAGGATTTTCAGGGAAAATTCCGCGCGTTCCTGATGTTTCGAGCGCGAGGTGATGAGCAATACATGGACGTAGGGAGGGTGCCCGAACATTCTCCGCATGGCCAGCTCCTGCTCGGCGAAGCCCTCGAAATCGTGATGGCGTCCGAACTGAATCGCCGGGTGGTGTGGGGTGAAGGTCTGGACCACCACCTCGCCCTCCAGTTCTCCGCGGCCCGCGCGCCCGGCCACCTGGGTGAGCAGCTGAAAGGTGCGTTCCCCTGCCCGGAAATCCGGTATGTGCAGACCGACATCGGCATTGAGAATACCGACGAGGGTGACGTTGGGGAAATGAAGCCCTTTCGCGATCATCTGGGTGCCAATGATGATGTCGATCTTCTTGGCGCGGAAATCATCCAGCGTGTCCCGCAGGGCATTCTTCTTTCGCATTGTGTCGGTGTCGATCCTCGCGATCTTCGCCCCCTTGAAGACTTCGTTGAGCACCGTCTCGACCCGTTCCGTCCCAAATCCCGAATTGACGATCGCTTTGGAACTGCAGTCGGGACACTTTCGCGGAGGCAGGCGGGCAAATCCACAGATGTGGCACACCAGCTTATCGTCGCGCTGGTGCAGGGTCATCGTGGTGCTGCAATGGCGGCAATTGGAGACATAGCCACAGTCGGGACAGATCATGGATCGAGCGAACCCCCGCCGGTTGAGAAAGAGAATGGTCTGTTCCCCATCGGCCAGCCTCTGTTCCATGGCATCCCGCAGCTTGGAGGACAGGATGGTCAATCCCCCGCCCTGCTTGCGGCCCTCCAATTTCATGTCGATGACTCGGATCAGGGGCAGTTTTCGGTCGTCGATCCGGTGCCGCATCTCGGCGATTTCATACTTTCCAATCTGGACATTCTTCCAGGATTCCAGGCTGGGGGTGGCGCTGCCCAAAACCACAGGACATCGCTCAAACACTCCGCGGACCACGGCGAGATCCCGGGCCTGGTAGCGGGGGTTGGTGTCCTGTTTGTAGGAATTTTCGTGCTCCTCGTCGACGACGATGAGCCCGAGATTGTCCATCGGCGAGAAAATGGCGCTGCGCGCCCCAATCACGATCCGGGCTCTGCGCTCCAGAATTTTTTTCCATTCGTCGTGGCGCTCACCCTCCGAAAGGCTGCTGTGCAGAATGGCGACCTGATTCTGGATATCGGCGAAACGCTGCTTGAACCGGTTTGCCGTCTGGGGCGTCAAGGCAATCTCCGGCACGAGCACGATGGCGCCCTTGCCGCGCTCGATGGCATGTTGGATCGCCTGGAGGTAGACCTCGGTTTTCCCGCTCCCGGTGACGCCGAAAAGAAGGATGGGCTTGGGCACGGCATCCGGTTCCAGAGAAAAGGCATCCACAACTTTCTTCAGCGCTGCCGCCTGCTCGGAATTGAGGGCATGGGGTTGCGAGGCGACAAAAGACTGGTTGGCGAAGGGGTCCCGGTCCACGGCTTTTTCCCAGACCACCGCCAGTTCCCTGTCTTCCAGTCCGGAAATGGTGCTGCGCCCAAAGCCGAGAGAGCCCGTCAGGGTGGAGAGCGCAATCCCTTCCTCACCCGCTTCGCGCAGGAGACCGAATACCTCGATCTGCTTTTTGGCCGATTTGGGAATGATCGCGGCAGATTCCGGGTCTGCCTCCGCCTTAGGCGAAAGCCGCACGAACTTGGCACATTTCTCACCGTCCGCGGCGCCACGGGCCGGCTTGGGCAGCATGGTCCGGTAGACGGATTCGATCGAGGACAGGTAATAATCGGCGATCCAATCCCCCAGGCGGAGAAGGGGTGGAGTGAGAAAGGGTCTCGAGCCCACGACCCTGGAAATGGGCTTGATCCGGTATTTCAGCCCCGCGGCGTCGATCTCCTCCAGGGAGACGACCGTCCCGATTGCCTCGCGACCCCTCAGGGGAACCAGCACCCGCGAGCCGGGCACCACCTCCGTACCCTCGGGCACGGCATAGGAAAACGCGAGATCGTTCGACGATCCATCGATGAGAACCCTGGCGCAGATCAGCATGAAAGCCGAAACATGCCCGAGCCGAACCAACCCGCAAAACAAAAACGCCTCCCCGCGAGGGGAGGCGTTTCATAACCAAGGTTAAAATTCCAGTTGTCTGGGACAACCTTAGAAGTCAACTCCGAGGGAGATACCCCAGTGGACGAGCTCGTGATCGCCCAGTCCGGTGTTGTTGGGCTGGTCAAGCACCCAACCGTCACCGACGCCGTTGTAGCCGACGTAAGGAGTGAGCGTGGCACGGCAGCTAAGCGCGATGGGAAGAGCCGCCTGGATGTAGTAGCTGTTCCAGTCGGTCTGGCCCTCGTAGTAGTTGTCCGTGTAGAGAACACCACCGCTCAGGTCGAAAGCGACGCAGTCGCTGATGTCCCAAGACTTGCCGAGACCGATCTTGTGGACCCAAGCGCCCTGCTGAGCGGCATCGTTTCCAGGATTCGGCACGTTGAAGTCGTAAGCGGCACGGTAGTAACCGTAAACTCCGCACCAGATTTCGCGGCTGATCTCGTAAGCGAGTTCGTGAGTGCTGTAACCTCCGGTCGGGAAGGTGTAAGCGGTGTATCCGAACGAATGCTCGAAGCCGAGGACGGAAGGAAGCTCCACGCTGACGTAGAAGTCTGCCTCGTCACCGTAGGCCGGGACATCGGGATTGAAGGCCGAGAGATACCAGACACCGATGGTCACCGGAAGCGGCAGACCGTCGAAGGTGTAGCTGACATCAGCCCAGACGCTGTCCTGGGCCAGACGCGCACCGTAGAAGATGTAATCGGACTCGTAGCCAACAGACATGCTGAGGCCGAGATCCGGACAATCTTCGATCGGGCACTTTTCAGGCATCGGCGGACACCATTCTCCTGCTGCAGCACCCTGAATGGTGGCAGCACCGACAAGAGCAGCAATGATTGCTTTAATTTTCATAATTCCCCTTGATTTGGTATTGTTAGTTAGTGGTTGGTTAAACCGTTTCTTGTTGAGCAGCTCAGCGGATTAACCGCATCACTATCCAGCAATAACCCAGACATTGGCCGTATCGCGGTATGAATCAAGAAAAAAAAATGATTTTTCGGTCTAAGATGGATTTTTAACAAACGTTTAAGGCCTCTTAGGGGTCTTGCGGAGGCGATTCAGCCCTCGAGACGCTTCAGCTGGGGGAAGAAGACCACATCCCGAATGGAATCCGCGCCGGTCAACATCATGATCAGCCGGTCGATCCCCACGCCGATGCCTCCTGCGGGCGGCATCCCGTATTCCAGGGTGTGGAGAAAATCCTCATCGATTCTCTGGACCTCCTCCCCCGCCTGTTCTTCCAGTCTGGCCCGCTGTACGTCGGGATCGTTCAATTCCGAATAGCCCGGGGAGATTTCCGCTCCGTTGATGACGAGTTCATAGACGTCGACCACGTCGGCATCGCTGGCGTTCTGCTTCGCGAGCGGCACCAGTTCCTTGGGAACGTGGGTTACGAACACCGGATCGACCGATTTCTCCTCGACCAGCTTTTCGAAAACCTGCTGACTGACCTCGTAGTCCTCCATGGATTCCGAGATCTCAACTCCGAGGACCGCGCATTTCTCTCTTCTTTTTTTCGGGGTGAGCTCGAACCAGTCATCACCCGCGACTTCCCGGACCAGATCGCTGAATGACGCCCGTTTCCAGGGCCGGCTCAGGTCGATGGTCCGCACGACTTCTCCCTCGCTGTTCCGGTGTTCGATCTGCAGTCCTCCGCAGTATTTTTCGGCCAACGCACAGATCATCTCCTCGACGAGACCGGCCATCTGCTCGAAGTCGGCGTAGGCCCAGTAGGCCTCCAGCATGGTGAATTCCGGATTGTGTCGACGGCTGATCCCCTCGTTGCGAAAACTCCGATTCAACTCGAAGACCTTGTCGAATCCGCCCACGAGGAGTCGTTTCAGGTACAACTCCGGTGCGATGCGCAGGTAAAGGTCCATTCCCAGCGCGTTGTGGTACGTCTCGAAGGGTTGGGCCGCCGCTCCCCCCGGCACCGACTGCAGCATGGGCGTTTCCACCTCGATGAATCCCCTTTCCGAAAGGAAACTCCGAATCTCTGCCACCATCTTGCAGCGAAGCAGGAAGATCTCTCGGGACCGCTGGTTGGCGATCAGGTCGAGGTGGCGCTGGCGGTACCGGATCTGGGGATCGACCACCCCGTGCCACTTGTCGGGCAAAGGTCTCAGCGATTTCGAGAGAACCGTGACCGTCTCGGCTTTCACGCTCGGTTCGCCGACTTTTGTGGTGAAGGTCTCCCCCTCGACCCCGATCCAGTCTCCGATATCGAGGCATTTGTAGGCCGCCCACTGCTCTTCGCCGAGCGCCTTCTGGTTGAGAAAACACTGGATGTGACCGTGGATGTCCGAGAGGTCGATGAAATTGCTCTTGCCCATGTCGCGCAGGGCCGTGATGCGGCCGGCAATCCGGACCTTCTTCTCCTCCTCGAAGTTTTCCCGCAACCCTCGGGGACTGTCCGTGACCTCGAAACGGCCTCCAAAGGGATCGATGCCCATGGCCCGAAGTTTTTCCATCTTCTCCCGGCGAAATCTGAGCAGGTCGCCGATTTCCTCTCCCTGGCTGGATTCTTCTGGCATTGGATCAAACGTAGGTCTTGATTTGTGCGAGCAAGCATGGTCGACCCCCCAAAAAAATCAACAGCCGGCGTTTGCGAGACGATCTGGGAGGAGAACCGCGACGGAGTGCTGCTGGACAGCCGGCTCGCCATCTATCACCAGGGCGAGAAATGGCTCGCCCTCGGAGACCTCCACTTCGGTTTTGAGGTGTCCCGCCGCAACCACGGGGCTCTCTGGCCGATGTGGGGTCGCGAAACCATTCAGGCGAGGTTGTCCGCGCTCCTCGCGGATTACCAGCCGGAAATCCTCATCCTCAACGGCGACATCGTGGACAGTGCCGCGGCGGGTTCGGGTGCCGTGCTACCCTGGCTTCATTCCCTGAAATCGATGGTGAACCGACTGATCCTCATCGAGGGAAATCACGACCGCGGTGCGGTGATCCGGGAGCTTCCCTTCCGCACCCATTTCCTGATCGGGCGCTTCCTGTTTCATCACGGCCATCGCGACGATATCGCCCCCCCGAGGGGTAGCATCGAAGTCACGGGACATGTCCACCCATCGGTCCGACTGACCGACGGAGCCGGGCTGAGCCTCAAATATCCCTGTCTGATTCAGGAACCCGAGCGGTGGATTCTGCCCGCCTTTTCCCCCTGGGCCGGTGGCGCCCATTACCCCGGTGGAGGGCCGGCCCGAAGATGGATTTGCTGCCCTCGCCGCATTCTCGTGACCGGGGGCGCGGATCGTGGTTCGTGCCCCGCTTGGTCAGTCTCGTAAATTCTCCAGAAACACGGTGATGCTCGCGACCTTGCGCAGCCTCCCGATGAAGGTCTCCAACGTTTCGCGGGTCTGCTCGTTTTCCAGATAGACCCGCACCTCCTCTTCCACGTCGGCGAGGACCAGCGGTGTCTCGGGCCGGTGCTCCAGGACCTCGACGATATGCCAGCCGATTCGGCTGCGGAAAGGCTCACCGACTACCCCGACGGATTGGGCGAAAACCACCTCGGCAAAATCGGACGGCACCCGATCCCGGCCGAACCAGTTCAGCTCGCCACCCCGGTCTTTCGTGCGAAAATCCTCCGACAGTTCGGCTGCGACCCGATGGAAACCTTCTCCGTCGAGGAGACGTTTCCTCGCCTCCTCGATTTTCTTGCGCTGGGCCTCTCCATCTTCCCGAACGGTGCTGACGAAGATTTGCCGGGCTCGGATCTTCTCCGGCTCGAGGAAGCCATTCTTCCCGGCATTTTCCTCGAACCAGGCGCCGATTTCCTCCGCGGTCACCCCGACGCCCGGAGCGATCCGGCTCTCCAGCCAAGCGCGTCGAGTCCAAATCCGGGCCAGTTCGGCGCGGCACTCCTCCGGGGTCAGTCCCTGCCGGTCCATCCTCCGCGCCATCGCCTGCTCGTCGGGAAACTGGGATTCCCACGCCCGGACAAACCGATCGATCTCCTCCCGGTCCGCCTGAAATCCCTCCCCTTCCGCGTATTGTTCCACCAGGATATCGTCGATCAAGCCGCGGAGCACGGCGCGACGGATCACGAGGCTCTCGCTTGGCGATACCTCGGCTCGGGATCGGCCCCGCTGGTAGAGAAAGCGATCCTCGGCGAGCCACAACTCCCGCCGGGTGACCGGCCGCCGATTGACCAGCGCGACCCAGCCGAGGTCCCGGGCCTGTTCCCGGGTCATTTCGGAAAACGGGCGGGACGACAAAATCCGACGGTGCAGCGGTCCCTTGCAGGTCTGCAAATCGAGGAAGAGGTAGAGCAATACCACCAGGTAGACGACCGACCTCCAGGGGAGCGACTTCATCCCGGGGCGAGACTAGCCGGCGAGACGGGCCATGTTCTGCAATCCCAGGTTGGCATAGATCTCCCTCGTGGCGCGGGACTTGTTCAGCGTGTAAAAATGAATGCCGCGCACCCCGTGTTCGAGCAGGTCGAGGCACTGCTCAGTGGCATAGTGGATTCCCACCCGCTCGAAGGCTTCGGAGTCATTTCCCGCCCGGTCCAGGGCGTGGAGAAGGCGCGCGGGGAACCGCGAACCGGCCGACAATTCCGCCATCTTCACCATCCCGGCCCGGGATTGGATCGGCATGATCCCGGCAATCACCGGAACCTTGATCCCGGCGTGATCGCAGCGGTCGCGGAAATCGAGAAAATCATGATTGGAAAAGAAGAGCTGGGTCACGATGTAGTCGGCGCCCTCGTCCACTTTTTCCTTGAGGTAATCCATTTCCTTGAGTCGGTTGGGGGTGGCGGGATGGCCCTCGGGGAATCCCGCCCCGCCGATCCCGAAGGCGGAAACGCCAAACCCCTTCCTCAGGCCGGGA
>CAZLUZ010000035.1:19052-22694 GCA_964562825.1 uncultured Akkermansia sp. | reverse complement strand
TCGCTTAAATCCTTTTCTTTGTGGGGTGGGGGGGGGGCGGTTGCGCCCTGGGCCATCCCCCCCACGCCGATCCCGAAGCCCCTGGGGGCCGGATGCCGATCATTGAACTTCCGGATGAAACGGACCAGGTCGTTGGCGAACTGGAAGTCGTCGTCCTCCTTCCGATAGTCGCTCATGCCCCGAGGAGGATCGCCGCCCAACGCCAGAATGTTGCTGACCCCGGCTTCGGCGTAGCGCTCGAGAATTTCATCGATGTCTCGCTCCTTGTGGCAAACGCAGGTGAGGTGAGGGATGGGATCGAGGGTGGTCGTCTCCTTCAGCCGCACCACCAGATCGTGGGTCAATTCGCGGGTGGAACCTCCCGCTCCGTAGGTCACGCTGACAAACGAGGGTTCGAATGACTCCAGTTCGGCGATGGTGGCATAGAGGGCCTCCGCCGTCTCCGCGGTCTTCGGCGGAAAAAACTCGAAGGAGAAAGTGGTGGGCTGGTTCGCAAAGATGTCCCGGATGTGCATCGGGTCCAATGAAACATGGATTGAATCGGCCTCATCCTGTTTTTTCGGGATTCGCGGTCTTTTGACACCAGCGCCTTCGTGAACTACCTTTCGTCAGAACTTCGAGGAGATGGAGAAAGAAAAGGCGAACCTTCCCGACCGGCTGGTCTCCCCGGATCTCCCGTCTCTGCCCCCCTGCCCGGTCCTGCGAGTGCTCCGGGCCAACGAGTTCGGGCTCGTCATCGAATCAAACCGTGCCTTCGACATCGGCGAGGCCTTCACCATAGGGTTTCACCTCACCCAAAGTCGAGAGTCGACTTTCGTCAGCGCGGAATCGCTGGTCGTCGACTCCCGCATCATGGCTTGCGACCGGGGCGAATTTCGTCACCGGGTGACCTTGCTCTTCGTCGACATCGCTCCGGGAGACCGGGCGCGGCTCCTCGCCTTCTCCCAACGCTTGCCTCTTCCGGAGAGTTCCACCCCCGAGTTCGGGCTCAACTGAGTCGGCACCGTCGCCGCATTTCCATCCCGCCCCGGCCATGAATTTGCGGAACTACCGTGACATGGATCCGCAGCTTCTCCTGGGATTGGTCAACACGGCGCTCCGCAACGATTTCTCCGACCTCGCCGATCTGGTAAAAGGCCACGACCTCTGCGAAGAACAACTGCGCCGGCGACTCGCCGATATCCGCATGGAATACCGGCCGGAACAAAACCAGTTCCGGCCCGCCCGGGAGGATTAGAGGAGCCGAAACCCGGACAGCGCAGCAGTTGTGTTCCTCGGAAATCGGTTTATAATTCTAAGTAATTTCGTAATTTTAGACATCTTCTCCCCACCGAGTTCTCTCTCGCCATGGCACCCCGAACGGCGCAACGAACGTCCTCTTCTCCCGCTCGGGGCCGACCTTTCTCTCCGCTGCGAGGGGGCGGCGAAGCGACGGCCGGTCTCTGCCTGGGGATTCTGGCGGTCGCTCTGTTTCTCGCTCTGATCTCCTACACGCCCTCCGACCTGCCCTCCTGGGTCCCGTTCAGCGGGAATCCGGGCGATGGTGCCATCGGGGGCAATCTGATGGGACCGGCCGGTTCCATCGTCGCGGGTTATCTCATCTTTTTCTGGGGACCCGCCAGTTTCTTTCTCCCCCCGGTGTTCCTGTGGTGGGCGATCGTGATGATCTTGACAGGCCGCTTCCGCCCCGCGCGGAACCTCATCGCCCTGGGCGCATTTCTCGGCGCAGCCGTCTCTCTGATCGAATTTCAGCGTTTCCTCTTCCAGGACTGGCCGGCACGCTACAACCTGCCGGGGAGTGCGGGAGGATACTTTGGCACTTTCATCGGTCGCGAAACGATCGCCGAGCTTCTCGGACTTCCGGGTTCCTGGTTGCTGGTGTCGGCGACTTATGCGGCCTCGCTTCTGGTTCTGGCCGGAATCCATCCGGCGCGGTTCTTTGGCGAAGTAGCAACCCGGACCGCAGCATGGATGCGGCGGGTAAAACCCCTGCAGGCAGTTTGCGCCGCGGTGCGGGCCAGACTCCCGGCTCCCGGGCCCGGAGAACTCGGGGAACTGATCGAATCGCCTCGCAAGGCCCCGGAACCGGAAACGACGCCGCGGATTCCGTTGCCGCAGCCGCCTCCGGTTGGCGTCGCTCTCCCGTCAGCGATCGCTCCGCGCCGCCTGCCGCCATCCCTCGACCTGCTCCAACCGCCACGGCGCACGGCGGGGGAAACCGACCGTGCCGCCCTGCTCGCCGTTCAGCACACCATCGTGCGAACCTTGCGCAGCTTCGGCGTCGAGGTGGAGCCCGGCAACATCACCCGGGGCACCACCATCACCCGCTTCGAGATTTACCCGGCCGAAGGACTGCGGGTGAACCGCATCACCGCACTGCAAGCCGACATCGCCCGGGCCATCCGGGCGGAAAAGGTTCACATTCTGGCTCCGATCCCGGGCAAGGATACGGTGGGGATCGAAATCGCCAACAGCAAGCGGGTGCCGGTTCCCCTCCGCGAAGTGCTCGAGGACCGAGCCTTTCGATCCACGGAGGTTTCTCTCCCGCTGGCTCTGGGCAAGGACGTGTACGGACAGGCTGTCATCGGCGATTTGGCGCGAATGCCTCATCTCCTCGTGGCGGGAGCGACCGGCAGCGGCAAAAGCGTTTGCATCAACACGATGATTGCCAGTCTTCTTTTTCGTTTTGCCCCGGAAGAGCTTCGCTTCCTCATGATCGATCCGAAACGGGTGGAGATGCAGCTTTACGACAGGCTGCCTCACCTGCTTGCCCCGGTGCTCTACGAATCGAGCCGGGTGCTCAAGGCACTGCGATGGGTGATCGGCGAAATGGAACGCCGCTACGGATTGCTCGCGGAGGCCGGGGCGAGGAATCTCCAGGCCTACCGTTCGATCGTCGCCCGGCAGGAGGAGCAGGAAGTACTCCCTTACATCGTGGTGATCATCGACGAACTGGCCGACTTGATGCAGACGGTCCCCGCGGATGTGGAGACAGCGATCGCACGGATCGCGCAGAAGGCGCGGGCTGCCGGTATTCATCTGATTATCGCAACCCAGACCCCGCGGGCAGACGTCATCACCGGCGTCATCAAAGCCAACATACCCTCCCGCATCGCGTTTCAGGTGGCGTCGAAGACGGACAGTCGCATCATCCTCGACGAAAATGGCGCCGAGAACCTGGTGGGAAAAGGCGATATGCTCTTCCTCCCGCCCGGCAGTGCCCAGTTGATCCGTCTCCAGGGTGCCCTGATCACCGACGAGGAGGCGGAGGCTCTCGTCGGAGCCTGGGAGGACACTTCCCCACAAAATCGCCACGCCTACGGGGGCGACATCCTGGAGTCGAAAGAAGCCGGGGCGACTTCGCTCGAAAAGCCTTCCGAGGATGAGGCAATGATCGAACAATGCCTCGAAGTTTTCCTGGCGGAAGGAAAGGCCTCCACCTCCCTGCTCCAGCGACGGCTCAGGTTGGGGTATACCAGGGCGGCCCGGATCCTCGACATCCTGGAAAGCCGGGGAGTGATCGGGCCCTCCAACGGGGCAAAACCCCGGGAAATTCTGGTCGATCTCCCCGGCGAATGATGGTATTTTTCCAAACTGCTTGTTCCTGCGACATAAGGCGTCGGAGTCGGGAGTCAAACGCTC
>CAZLUZ010000035.1:0-19042 GCA_964562825.1 uncultured Akkermansia sp. | reverse complement strand
CGCAAACATGACCTCACTGGGACAGAAGCTCCGGTCCGAACGTCTGGAGAAGGGTTGGTCGGTCGAGCTGGTCAGCTTCCGATCGAAGATCCAGACCCACGTCATCGAGCAGTTGGAGGAGGATGACTACGCCGCCTTTTCGAGTTCCTCCTACGTGCGCAGTTTCCTCCGAAAATATGGCGAACTCCTCGAACTCGACCTGGAGGAGGAGATTCGCCGAGTCGAGGTCTCGGATCACAGTCTGCTCAGCGATCCCACCGCGCGGGAAAATGTGAGGGAAAACCTGGAGATGGCCCGGTTTTCGGTCAAAAACGAACGATTTCGCAAGGCGGAAAGGACCAAGGGTTCGCCCGTGTTTCTCGTGGGGTCGGTCTTTTTTCTCATGAGCGGGCTGGCCCTGTTTTACTACCTCGGCTCACAGGCCAGTGATCCGAAACCCGGTTCCCAGTCCCTTTTCGATCAATTCGAGAGCAGGTTGGATTCCTTTTCCCGCGATCGCGAAGTCCGGGAACGGTTGCTCAGCGAGAAACAACCCGTCTCTCCTCTCGCCACCCCCGCAGACAGCACGGAGCCGCTGGCGAATACGAGAGAGGTCACCCTGATCAAGGCGATTCCGGTGCAAATTGACGAAGACGGCATCACCAAACCCGACCTCCGCAGTTTTTCTCCCCTCTCCGATCTCGAGGAGGGCGACTCACCGGGCGGAGAACCCCTGGTGCGAACGCGCTCGCCCGATCCCATCGGGATCGAGGGACGCTGATCTCTCTCCCCGCCTTCAGCGCGACGGGTTGCGTATGAGAACCACGTCCCCGTTGGCGTTCACAACGACCACGTTGGCCACCCGAGCCGGCGCCCGTTCGCGGATCAGCACCACCGAGGAGGCAATTTCGGGAAGGACCGGCCGCTCGTGGGGAACCAGCTCAAAGGCGGGATAAGCGCCCCGTGGGTGGGGACTCCGCAGGAGCTTGTCCAACTCCTTCCGCGGGAGGAAGCGACCGGCGAGGTCGTCCCAAGATTTGGGATAGCGCCCCTGATGAGCCAGGGCAAACTGTTCGCACGCGACGAAAAGCCTGGCCGCGTGGTCCTGGCTCACCTCGACCCTCGCCGCGATCTTCGCCTTGCGGACTTGCTGGGAGACGGGCAGGGAAAATACCGCTCCCAGAAGAACCAGGGGAAACAGAAACATGGCGAGATAGGAAACCCACAGTCCGAAGTGCGCCAGCTTCCGGCCCGACATCTCTCCCCTGGACTGTCGGATCTGGAACTGGGCGAGGTGGCCCGTGACCACTCCGGCAGCGGCGACGAAGAGCCCCCCGACGACGATGAGGGTGAGGAATCCCGCGACGCCAAAGACAGCGGAAGCCACCGCGAGGTGACTCCGTCGCGGCGCGGCCAGCGACTTCGACTGGTCTGGGGACAGAGATGCCATGAAAGCGGCGACAGAGATATCACGAATCGACCCGGGAGAAAACCATGAGTGGCGGCCAACTAGGGGGTCGACTCGGCTGATAGCTCTTTTCGGCCGCTCTCGTAGGCGCGGATGATGCGTGACACGACCGGATGCCGGATCACATCGCGATCCTGGAAGGCGACGAAAGCGACCCCTTCCACCTCCTCCAGGAGGCGGATCGCCTCGAGAATGCCCGATTTCGACTTGGGCCGGAGATCGATCTGGGAGGGATCCCCGGTGACGATGCAGTGAGACCCCTCGCCGATGCGGGTGAGAAACATGAACATCTGTTCCCGGCTCGCATTCTGAGCTTCATCCAGAATGATGCAGGCGTGATTCAGGGTGCGTCCTCGCATGTAGGCGAGCGGAGCGATCTCGATGGCGCCTTTCTCCTTGTATTTTTGGGCTTCCGCGGGATCGAGCATGTCCTCGAGGGCGTCATAGAGGGGGCGCAGGTAGGGCAGGACCTTCTCCTCCAGCTGTCCGGGCAGGAATCCCAGCGCTTCTCCGGCCTCCACGGCGGGACGGGTCAGGACGATCCTTTCGATCTCACGGTTTTTCAGTTGCTCGAGGGCGTGCGCCATCGCCAGGTAGGTCTTTCCCGTTCCCGCGGGCCCGACTCCAAAGACGACATCGTGGCTCTGCAAGGCCTTCAGATACTGCAATTGGGTCGCGTTTCGCGGTGTGACCGGCGCTTTGCTCGCGGAGCCGAGCAGCCGGTGTTCGATCAACTCGGAGAGGCGGTTTTTTTCCAGCTTCGACTTGGCGGCCTCGACCGCAAAACGGAAAGCGGGCTTCGACACCGGCCCCGCCTTTCTCCGGCTCTCTTCGAGATCGGAGAAGAGTCCGACCAGTTGCTCGATCGTCTTCTCCTCGCCCTCGAATTTCAACCACGCATCCCGCGTCGTCACGGTGATGGGGAAGGCTTCCTCGACCTCCTTGAGCAGGGAGATGTCGTCGGAAAAAAGGCTGTGGAGAAAATGGGGACTCTCGAATTGGAGGGTTTTTTCCGCCATGACAAGGGAGCAGAGAGCGTGAGAGACTATCGATACCCGTAGACCAGTCCCCAGTCGAGCTCTTCGAACTCCTCGGATTCGACGGAAACCTGGATGAAGTATGTGCCGGTTCGCTGCGGCAGGACGCGCACACCGGCCTTACCCTCGGCGGAAAAGGACTCCAGGATGACCGAGTTCCCCATTTCGTCAAAGACTCCGACCGAGACCGTCGTCGCAGGGAAACTTGAAGCCGCCCAGAACCAGTATTCGTTGCCGCGAAAAAGCTGATGCCGGACGAGAAGCGGTTGGCCGCTTCGGCAGAGACCGTGCCAGTTGTCCTCGCGAATTTTGAAGCCTTCCTTCACGTAAGGGGTGGCTGCCTCCAGGGCGAGCGAGACTCCTTCGTGAACGGTGCCCCGGGCGGGATCGCCGGGCAGGACGAACAGGAAAAACGCCAAGACAAGAAAAAATCCGTGCCCGGCCCGCCATCCCACTCCGGAAGCTAAAACCGCCCTATTCTTCCTCGTTTCGCGCATCCACATCGAAATAAAATTGCTCCAGCATGCCCGTCGTGATTCGCTCGAGCTGTTTCACGGTTTCCTGATTGATCGGACCGCTCTCGCGAAGGAGCGACTCGACACGGCCGAGTCCGGTCTCGATCTCGGTCATCTGGCGAGTGTTGCGGAAGCCGCTGTCGAAGTCGCGGAACGTTTCTCGAAAATACCGCACCAGGCCGGGCTGGTTGAGCAGCTCGGCCTTGTCCATGCCGAAATTCTCCATGATCAAACGCGTCAGCACATTGGTCCCCCGCAGCCACCCGCCCAGGCTCACCAATTCCGACAACTCCCGATCCCGCTGCCGGGCCATCGTTTCCCGGACGGTCTGCTGGGTGCTGTCCAGTTCCGCTCGAACGCGATCCCAGGCGTTGTCCTGGGCCGCCTCGATGATTGCGAGGCTATGCGGCTTGACCGCATTTTCCAATCCCAGCGCCTCGGCCAACTCCAGAGACTTCCGCCCGATCTTCTGAATATCATCGGCGCTCTCCGCCTGTACCGCGATGAATCCCTCGGCCACCAGACTCCCGAAACAGAGGGCGAGAAATCCCCTCTCCTGCACCCGATGGGGATTGTCCACGTGAATGATGCCACTCCTCCAATCCGGGTTGCCCACCTTATCGAGAACGGCAAACACCTCCGCCGGGATCGGAATGACCACCTCGTCGATAATCTGTCCGGGAAAGGCGGAGAGATCGATCTGACCGGGAACCCCCGCCGGGTCTTCGGCGACTGAAGGCTCCACGCCAGCCGTGCCAACAGCCAAGGCGAACAGAAAGCATCTGAAGGACGTCGGCAATTCCATCAAAAAGTTTTCGATTGGGGGACTGGGATCAAGGGAAGCAATCTAACCGGCCCGGTTCGTGCAAGCAACTCCGATGTCCCGCTCCAAGGGCCCTCAGATGCGGATTCTCGAAACAGCAATATCACCGCCAAAGCAAACCGCGACGTCACTTCCCTCCCCATGGGGACGGCTGCGGTAATCTCCCCGGTAGATCAGACCCTCCTGCGACGCCTCGAATTTTACCTGGAGAGGTCTCCTCTCCGGCTCACAGAAGACGACCTTCGGCTGCGGCGCGTCCTCCGTGAGATGGGGAAGGTTCACGCTCCAAAAAACCCCGCCGGGGTTGTCTTCGCCGGCGAAGGCCTGAAATGCCCTCGCCACCCTCTCTGCCGCCATCTCCCAATCCACCGAATCGATCCGTCGATTGATGAAATGGGATGCGCCCATGGCCCTGACTCCATGAAAGGCCGCTTCCCGGGCCGCCGCTAGGGTCCCGGAGATGTGGTAATCGTGCAGCCCCAGATTGCCCCCATGATTGATGCCGGACCAGACCCAGTCGGGAGGGTCCCCCATGAAATGTAGGCCGACCCGGGTGCAATCCGCCGGTGAGCCGTCCACAGCGAAGACCCTGGGCTCGCGTTCGACGAATTTCAGCGGCCGGTGTGTGGTCACCCGATGCCCGATTTGTGAAGCCTCCTCACTCGGAGCCACGACCCAGACCTCCTCGAAAAAGTTCCCCGCCAATGAAGCCAGCGCGCGAATCCCCGCGGCGTCGATGCCGTCATCGTTGGTGATCAACACTCGTCTCATACCCCCCCCAAAAAAAAACGACCGCTCAGGCATGGGCCGGAGCGGTCGAAAAAAACCTTACGGTTTTATGCGAAAGTTGCCGAATTACTTGACGCAAACGGGCTCGCACGTGTTGCACTTTTTAGCGCAGCAAGCACCGAGCGAAAGCGAAGCAACAACCAACGCAACAGCAAGAATGATGTTTTTCATATAGGTGGTAGGATTAACTTTTTTTTCACATTGGGTCTAAGACCCGTTGTATCATCCGCGTTTTAATCCGATGTGCAAGAAATTGCAACCGATTTATCAATCTTATTGAAAATCTAGAATCTGCTTAGCTTGAATTTCCGGCCGTGCCGGCTAGACTCTCCGACTGCATTTCAAGCGATGAGTGGAGATAAACATGTCGCGGTCGTCGGGGCGACCGGAGCGGTGGGGCGGGAAATCCTCAAGTGTCTGGAACAGAGGGACTTCCGCGTGAGCAAGCTCACCCTTCTGGCCTCGTCCCGGACGGCGGGAAGCCGACTCCCCTTCCGGGGAGAGGAACTCGAGGTGCAGGAGTTGGGAGCCCATTCGTTCGACTCGGTGGACGTCGCCCTTTTCAGCGCCGGTGGAAAAATTTCCGAAAAATTTGTTCCTCTCGCCGCCAAAACGGGTGCCGTGGTGATCGATAACTCCTCCGCATTCCGCCTGCACGAAGAGGTGCCTCTGGTCGTTCCGGAGATCAATCCCGAGGCGATTCACGGGCACCGGGGAATCATCGCCAACCCGAATTGCACCACCATCGTGACCCTGATGGGGCTGAACCCGATGAGGATGGCGTTCGGAGGGTTGGAGGGCATCCTCGCCGCAAGCTACCAGGCGGTGTCTGGGAGCGGGTCGAAGGGGATCGCGGAACTGCGCGGCCAGATCGAGGCGATCGGAGCGGGGAAACCCCTCCCTGAACTTGCCGTCTATCCGCACCCGATCGCCTTCAACGTGATCCCCCACGTCGATGTCTTTCTGGAGAATGGCTACACCAAGGAGGAGATGAAGATGCACCACGAGAGCGCCAAAATTCTGGGAATTCCCCACCTGAAGGCCTCAGCGACCTGCGTGCGGGTCCCCGTCTATCGCTCCCATTCCGTGGCCGTCACCGCCATTTTTCCTCGCGAACCGTCGGTGGAGCAAGCACGCCAGGCGATCCGAAACGCCCCCGGGGTCTGCCTGGTGGACGATCCGGGTTCGGATCCCCCCCTCTACCCCACCCCCCTCGATGTCACCGACCGGGACGAATGTATGGTCGGCCGAATCCGCCGAGACGCGGTCCTGGATCGTGCCCTTACCTTCTGGGTCGTGGGAGACCAGGTCCGGAAAGGCGCGGCGCTGAATGCCGTGCAGATCGCCGAATTGCTCTGACCCGGTCATGGCCGAAGATCTCAAGAGCCATCTGGAATTCCGCCGCGGGCAGGTCGACGAAGCTCTGGACCGCTATCTGCCACCGGCCGAAACCCATCCGGCGACGATTCACCAGGCGATGCGCTATTCGCTCTTTGCGGGGGGCAAGCGCCTCCGCCCCATCCTCTGCATCGAGGCCGCGGACGTCTGCGGCGGAAGGACGGAGGACGCCCTGCCTCCGGCCGCGGCGGTGGAGTGCATCCACACCTACTCACTCGTCCACGACGACCTTCCCTGCATGGACGACGACGATTTTCGTCGGGGCCGCCCAACCAGCCACGTGGTTTACGGAGAGGGGATCGCGGTGCTTGCGGGAGATGCCCTGCTCACCGCGGCCTTCGAGGTACTGGCGTCAACCCGAGAAACCCCTCGGCACCCCTTGGCCGCGTTTGTCACCGAACTCGCCGTCACCGCGGGCAGCCGACATCTCGTCGGGGGACAGGTCCTCGATCTCGAGGGCGAGGGTGCCGATGTCCGCCTCGGCGCCGACGAGCTCCGTTTTCTCCACCTGAACAAAACGGCAGCGCTTCTCACCAGCTCGATTCGCCTGGGGGCGATGACGGCCAACGCCGACCCGGCGAGCCTCGACGCCCTGACCCGATTCGGGAACGACCTCGGTCTCGCCTTCCAGATCATCGACGACATTCTGGATGTCACCCAGACCTCGGAGAAACTGGGCAAGAGTGCGGGCAAGGACGAGGCGAACGCCAAATCCACTTACCCGTCCCTGTTCGGCCTCGGGGAATCTCGACGCGAGGCCGCGCGGCTCACCGAATCCGCCCACCGGGCTCTCGACCACTTCGGCGCACGAGCGAAACGCCTCCGCGAGATCGCGAGCCATCTTCTCGACCGGGAATATTGAAGGGATCAGGTTACGGAATCGCCATGAACGATCGAATCCACATTCGCGACCTCAGCCTGCCCACGGTGGTGGGAGTGCCCGACGAGGAGCGGCTGCTTCCCCAGACGGTCGCCGTGGACGTGACCATCACACCGAGCCGATCTTTCCGCGGCATCGGGGATCGGCTGGAGGGGACGATCGACTATTTCGAGGTGGTGCAGGAATTGCGGCGCGTCGCCGCCGCCGGCGAGAGAAGGCTCATCGAGACTCTGACCGAGGACCTGGCGGACGCAGTGCTGGGATTTCGCGGAGTGGAAGAGGTCCGCATCGAACTGAAAAAATTCATTCTGCCTCACTGCGGGAGTGTCGGCGTGGAGGTGGTCCGTTCGCGCAACTCAGGGTGAGTTGCACCGGCCGTTGGGATAAGCGCCATCTAGCGCCTCGTCAGCCCAGGCGAAATTTCACGTCGCGGAGCCTGGACTTCCCAAACTCGCTCTGCATGGCCTGGAGGATACGTCCCTTGAGACGCTCCAGCTCGAAATGGATCGAGGAGTGGAGCACCTGAATGTAAAGGACCTCGCGTTCCAGTGCCACCGGCCTGGCGTGGCTGGCAATCTCCGGGCTGACCACACGATTCCAGGCATCGAAGACCTGCTCCTCGCTGAAGCGCCGGTCCAGGCCGAAATCCTTGAGCGCGCGATTCACCGCGGAGCCCATGTCGTGCTCGTAGCGTGTCAGGTTATCCGGCTCACAATACCCCCGGAGTTGAGCGAGGGCGGTTTCCCGCTCCGTTTTCGGTGGCCTTTTCCTTATTTTCCTGGGCATAAAAAAAGCGATGCCCTGACGCAGGCATCGCTTTCATCTATAGTCAGGAAATCCGTAAGGTCAACCCTCTCCGTCGTTTCCGATCGCTTCCACAGGACAGCCCTCCATCGCCTCCTCGGCGAGGGCCAGTTCCTCGTCGTTCTCCGGCTGTTTGTAAACATACGAGTACCCTCCGTCCTCGTTTCGGGTGAAATTATCCGGCGCGGTCTCGCGGCAGAGGTCGCAGTCGATACACTGGTCGTCCACGTAGAAGGCACCGGCCACGTTGTCCTCGTATCTGTCTTCAAGTTCAGCCATCTCTATCTGGGGTCTCCCTTTGGGTTTGGGAGGGAAAAGTACGGGTTTTTTGATTGGACGCAACCCTTTTCGTGCCGAAGCATAAGACGTCGATCCCAGCGAAATGACCCCGGAAAACACCACCAGGATCTCCCCCGAATCCAATAAAATCGATCCCGTGATCCCCCGAGAAGGGTGGCACGTCCTCCACCTTTTCTACAAAATCGAACACTCGCAGTGGGACCTCTACTCCGACGAGGAAAAACTCGAGGCGAAGACCGCCCTGACCCGGCTCGCCCAGGAAATCCGGTCGGCTCCGTCAACCCAGCTTCTCATCTTCTCGATGGTCACGCCAAAGGCGGACCTCGGTTTCATGATGCTCACCGACGACCTTCACCGGGCGAACGAGTTCGAGAAGCGCCTTACCCTCTCGCTGGGTTCCGACGTTCTGGTGCCGGCCTACAGCTATCTCAGCATGACGGAGTTGAGCGAATACACTACCACCGAGGAGGTCTATCGGCGCCAATTGGTCGAGGAGGAGAATCTCACGGAAGATGGGACGGAATTCCGGGAAAAAATCGAGGAGTTCAACCGGCGGATGGAAAAATACAACCACGACCGTCTCTACCCGAATATGCCGGACTGGCAGGTCTTCTGTTTTTACCCGATGGGCAAGAGGCGGGCGGAAAAGGACAACTGGTACGATCTGGAATTCGAGGAGCGCAGGCAACTCATGCTGGGCCACGCGAAAGTTGGCCGGACCTATTCGGGGCGGATTCGCCAACTCATCACCGGATCGACCGGATTGGACGAGATGGAGTGGGGCGTGACCCTCTTCGCTCACAACACCCAGGACATCAAGGACATCGTCTACGAAATGCGCTTCGACCGGGTGAGCGCCCGCTACGCCGAATTCGGCGATTTTTACATCGGTTTGCAGCTTCCCCTCGACGAGTTGTTTCGGCGCCTGGGCATCTGAGCGAATCTCGCTGCACCACGACCCATCACCGGGCCAGGATTTTGGCAACCAGCTGACAGAGAACAAGTCCGGGGTCGAGTGGTGTGGTCACCAGACGAAGGTCGGCCTCGAGACAGGCTTCCAGCGCGCGGAGCAACTCCGCCACGGTGAAACGGTCGGCCGCCTGGGCACTGAGAAACAAGGGATACGCCGAAATCGTCCCGTCTTTCTTGCGCTGGAGATGCGCCGTCTCCGCTTCGGGTAAACGCTGCAGCTGGGCCTCGAACGATCTGAAATTCCCTCGGGCGGAAAGGTTGTGCCTCGAAACGAGGTCCTTGGCGTGAAGCAATCCCCGAATTTTTGGTATGATGGCCGCCCGCATGATGCCGATGGCGTTCTCGCCCGCTCTGAGGCGACGTTCGATCAGGTCGACCGTCCGCGGGAGATCGCGGCGGGTCAGGGCATCCCCGATCTCGAAAATCACGCCCTGGTGGGTCGGCGCCACCATGGCAGCCACGTCGCTCTCCGCGATCTCGTCGCCCCCGAAATAAAGCGAAAGCTTCTCCAATTCGCTCCGCAGGGTTCGGGTATCGGCCCCGACGGTGAGGATGAACCGCTCCAGAGCGCCGGGGGCGAAGCGCATACCGAGCCGGGTTGCCTCTTTCCGCGCCCACCCGATGATCTTCCCCTCCCACCCTTCCTTGGAGATGTCGACGGCGTCGAAGGCCTCGACCCGGGCGATCTTGCCGATCTGCTTGAAGAAGGTCCTTCTCTTGTCCATCTCGGTCGCCTGGATGATCAAAGTCACATCCGGAGGCAATCCGCTGCGAAGCACGGAGAGGAAAGAATCGACGGCGCGGAGGGTTGTTTCGGATTTCCCCGTGACGTTGTCCCCGAAAAAATTGACGCCCTGCAACCAGACCAGCTTTGATCCGCCGAAAAAAGGCATCGTCTGAATGGCCTCGATGGTCTGACCGATAATCCTCACGACGTGATCTGAATTCTCGGCCGCGCCGTTGACGATCTCGAGACCGAACTCATCGTTCTTCGGAGCCAGTTTTTCGGCGAGTTTCAGGGCCGCTTCCTTGGCTTTCGCTTCGTCGGTCCCCAAGAAGAGATGGATCCGATCGTCTCCGGTTTTCGCGGCTGGCATCGCAGTGCCAAACTATCCGGAAGTGCCGCGGTCACAACCGGATTGATTCCCCCGCCGTGGGAAAAACTTGCTCCAGACCGGACTTTCGCTTGAATCCGTGATCAGATATCGTAGGGGATCAGCCGCATTGTCTCGGATCTCCTGGTCGAGCTTTCAACCACGTTTCCCGGTCGATGCGGGAGACTGTAAACTGCGAACGGGAGGCTTGTTCGAAACCGAGATTCCGGCGTTGGCGCGCCGACCCAAGTGAGGTTTCCGGCACGGCTCATCCCTTCGCCGCAACCCTGATTTCTTCCTGTCTATGAGCCTCATCGCAAGCAAGTTCGATTCCATCACCCCATCCCAGACCCTCGCCATCACCGCATCCGCCAAAAAAATGATCGCTGAGGGCGAGGACGTCACCAGTTTCGGCGCCGGCGAGCCGGATTTCGACACCCCCCAATTTGTCAAGGACGCGGCGATAGAAGCCCTTCAGGAAGGGCACACCAAATACACTCCGGCGACCGGGATCCGCGAATTGAAAGAAGCGATCCGCGACAAACTGGAAATCGAAAACGGCGTCGCCTACGAGGTCGACCAGATTTCAGTCAATTGCGGTGCCAAACACTCCTGTTACAACGCCATTCTCGCCACCTGCGATCCGGACGACGAAGTCATCATACCCGCTCCCTACTGGACGAGCTATCCCGAAATGGTCCGACTGGCGGGAGCCGAACCCTATATCGTGCATACCAAGGCGGAAAATTCCTGGAAGATCACCGCCGACGAATTCGAGGATGCCATCAGCGGTCGCACGCGCATGCTCATCCTGAATTCACCGAACAATCCGACCGGCGCCGTCTACTCGGAGGACGAGATCCGTGCGCTCGTGGAGGTAGCGGCGTCAGAAGACATCATCATTCTATCGGACGAAATCTACGAAAAACTGATCTACAACGAACGGAAACACATCAGCACGGCTTCGATCAGTGAAGAGGCACGCGATCTCACCATCACGATCAACGGATTCAGCAAGGTGTACTCGATGACGGGCTGGAGACTGGGCTACACGGCGGCACCACCCGAGATCGCGAGGGCGATCTCCATCATCCAGAGTCACACCACCTCGAACCCCACCAGCTTCGCCCAATACGGAGCGCTGGCCGCGCTGCGGGGTGACCAGAGCTTTGTGGAAGATATGGTGGAGGAATACGATATGCGCCGACAGTACATGCTGAGCCGGTTCGCCAAAATCAACAATGTCACCACGGTTGAACCCGAGGGAGCCTTCTATTTTCTCGTCGATGCGAGCAAGATGGGGCTGTCGTCGATGAACCTCACGGAAAAGCTCCTCTCCCGCTACAAGGTGGCGGCGATTCCGGGAGAAGCCTTCGGCGTGGAGATGGCGGTGCGTTTCAGCTATGCCACCAGTCTCGACGTCATCAAGCGAGGGCTGGACCGGTTCGAGGAGTTTTGCCACAAGCACTGACCATGCTGCTCGTCATCGATAACTACGATTCGTTCACCTACAACCTGGTGCAGTATTTCGGTGAGTTGGGGGCGGATATGGAGGTCCACCGCAACGATCAGATAACGATCGGGGAGATTGAGAGCAGGCAGCCGGAACGGATCTGCATTTCTCCCGGCCCCTGCACGCCGAAGGAAGCGGGTATCAGCCGGGACGTCATTCGAACCTTCGGAGAGAGCCTGCCCCTGCTCGGCGTCTGTCTCGGCCACCAGAGTATCGGTGACGTCTACGGCGGCGAGGTGGTGCGGGCGGACCGCCTCATGCACGGCAAGACCTCGCTCGTCCACCACGACGGTAGGCATCTCTTCGCCGGGGTCGAAAATCCTTTCGAGGCCACGCGGTACCATTCCCTCATCGTGAGGCGAGACTCTCTCCCCGACTGTCTCGAGATCACGGCGGAAACCGAGGAGGGCGAGATCATGGGACTACGCCACCGCGAGTTTCCTGTTTACGGAGTGCAGTTTCATCCGGAATCGATCCTGACCGGTGAAGGGAAAAAGCTGCTGCGCAACTTTCTCGAAATGACTTGATCGAGGCACCGGATACTTGCGCCCCCGAGGGAATGGGTGTCGATTGAGAAAACCCACTCCACGAAGTCATGTCAAAAAGCTACGAACTCGAAGGAAAAGTCCACCTCATCAACGAAATCCAGTCTTTTCCCTCCGGATTCTCGAAGAGAGAGTTCGTCGTCGAGACCACCGACAGTCAGTATCCCCAGATGGTGAAGTTCGAGTGCGTCAAGGAGCGCACCGCGCTGACCGACGGGCTGCAGGTGGGCGACCCGGTCAGGGTCCACTTCGACATCAGGGGAAACGAGTACCAGGGAAAATACTACGTCAACCTAAACTGCTGGAAGCTCGACCGCACCGAGGGGCAGCAAGCGACTTCGGGCCAGGCTTCCCCGGGCAGCTATCCCTCCGAACCCCCTCCGGGCTTCGAGGATCACTCGCAGGAAGATATTCCTTTTTGACGGGTGACCCCGTGCGCGTCTTCCCCATCCCATCGGGCTGCACTCACAGGAGAAACGCGGAAAAGTGATGGACCTGGGACTGCAGGACAAAGGTGTGCTGGTGATGGCCTCCAGCGGGGGCATCGGCAAAGGCGTCGCCAGAGAATTTTCCCGGGAAGGCGCCCGGGTGATGCTGTTTGCCCGCGACGAAGCAAAACTCGCCCGGACAGCTGACGAAATTGGTCGCGAAACGGGCAATCCACCCCTGTTTGTCTCGGGGGACATCACGAAAAGGCAGGATGTCGAGAGGGCCGTGACAAAGACCTCCGAGACATTCGGCGGCATTTGGGCTCTCTTCAACAACACGGGTGGCCCGCCCTCCGGAACCTTCGAGGCTTTCGACGACGCGGCGTGGCAGGGGGCTTTCGAATCGACCCTTCTGGGCTACATCCGGACCATCCGGGCCTGTCTGCCCCACCTGCGGGCCGGGAAGGGCGGCCGCATCGTGAACAACGCGTCCGCCTCGACGAAGCAGGCGATCGACTCCCTCATCCTGTCGAACACCTTTCGCTCCGGCCTCGTGGGACTGGGCAAGAGCCTGGCCAGGGAACTGGGCCGCGACGGAATCCTGGTCAATACTCTCGGCGCCGGGCGCATCGATACCGACCGCGTGACCGCACTCGATCAGCTCTGGGCCGGCCAGAAAGGCATCGCCTACGAGGAGCAGCGGAAACAGTCCGAAAACGCCATACCCGCGGGCGTCTACGGGAGACCGGAAGATTTCGGAAGGATCGCCGTCTTCCTCTGCTCACCGGCCAACAGCTATCTCACCGGCCAGAGCATCCTCATCGACGGGGGATTGACCGAGGCCTACTGACCGACCTGGGCAAAGGGGACATCGAAGTAATCGATCGCCCATTCGCGCATGAACCGCACGCCAGTCGGCCGGATCCGATAAACGATCAGGTCCGGATTGTCCGCCGAACCGAGGTATTGGCGCAGGAGAGGATTTGCCTCCCAGATCTCGCGGAGAAGGGCTTCGTCGTCGAGGACCTCTGCCTCCCCGGTAATGCGGACCTGATCATGGTTCGGGGCGAGATAAGCGAGTTCGACCCGGGGGTTGGCCTCGATCTCCCGGGTCTTCCCGTAGGTTCGGAGATTGGCCACGTAGACGGTGAAGTCCGGATCAACCCTCACCGGAGACACCGGCCGCACCCGAGGTTGTCCCGTGGGTCCGGCAGTTGCCAGCATGGGAAAACGGGCCTCGCGAATCACGGAATGCGCCAATTCGGGAAGTTGATTCGGGTCGACGGGTTCGGGCTTCGGCTTCATGGTCTGCATCGCCAATCTAGATAAAAAACGGGCGTTATGAAACGGCTCTTTCTCGTATTTCTGGCTCTGGCGCTGCTCGTGCTGGTCCCCTTCTTCCTCCTCGGTGAACGCTTCGAGGAGATGATGAGTTTCTCCGAAACGGTCCGTCTGCTCGAAGGACAGGGCCGATGGGCCTGGGCCGTTGGAATCGGATTGCTGGTCATCGACCTTTTTCTTCCCGTCCTCGGAACCGTGGTGATGTCGGCACTTGGAATCGTCTACGGGTGGCCGGGTGGCATCTTTGCCGCCGCCGGCTCCATGGGCGCCGGACTGCTCGGGTACGGACTCTGCCGTGTCCTGGGCCGGGCCGCGGCCCTCCGGATCGCAGGCGAGAAGGGCCTGGAAGAGGGCGAGCGCATCTTCCGCAGCGATGCGGGAGGTTGGCTGGTCGCCCTCTCCCGTTGGATGCCGGTGCTGCCCGAGGTCATCGCCTGCATGGCGGGTCTCACTCGAATGCCTTTTCCAAAATTCCTTCTCGCCCTGGCCTGCGGAAGCATCCCTCTGGGATTCACTTTCGCCATCATCGGGACGGGTGCGGCGGAACGGCCCGTGCTTACCCTCCTCTTCAGCGCGGGCCTGCCCCCATTGATCTGGGCCTGCCTCAAGCCCGTCTTTTTTTCCCGGCGCAACCGGGATTGAGGAAGCCTTTCAGCTCCACTTCACCATGTCCTTGAGCACCTGGACATAGACATAGCAAAGACCCCTCCAGGAGTATCGCCAGGTCTCGGCCTCCTCGCAGATGGAAATGATGCCACTCTTTGCGTTGTGGTCGATCTGGCGGCCGGTCTCCTCCTCCACCTGGTCGAAAAGGTCGTCCGGACTCTGCTCGATGAGGTCATCGCGACGACAACCGCAAGAGTCCAGCCAGGTCTCGTGGGTCTCGAAAAATTCCTCGAAATTCGACGCCTTCCAGTTCCGGCGCAGTTTCACGTTTGGAGCCGACTTCATGGGATTGCTGAAGGGCAGGTTGGTCGAACGATAGATGCGCCCATCCTCGTGCCGCGAAGTCAGGTTGATGCAGGCCCAGGAGAACGCGGGTTGTTCCGAGAAACAGATGACGGCCTGGACCCGCTTTTCCCCATGGTAGAGGAAGCGAAAAAACTGGTGGGTGTCGGCCCACTCCCAACCCGTATCGGCGACGTGCTCGAAACCGGATGCCTCAATCTCACTGGTCATCTCCGACAACTCCGGAAAACGGCCGACCCCGGGAGGCCCCTTGCGGCGCAGGGTGTGTTTCAAGGGCAGGCGCAGGTTTCTCGTGCGAGTGAGCAGTTCAATCCAGGGAGCGAGAAACCAAAAGACGGTCGCCGCGGCACCGACCCACCACAGACCGGTGAGAAAATACCCGGTGAGAAAAGTCGCCGCGAGAAAGCCGAGGGCACCCAACTTGCGCCAGGCCCATCCGTCCGTAGTTCGGAGGGCGCAAGAGAGAACGATCACGCCCAGAACGATGAGAGTTTCGGTCATATCCGGGAAGACCTCAAACTACGCACGAAACCGAGCCCCGAAAGTCAAAACTCGGGGACAGGCCTCACCCATTCCAGTGACCATGGACCACGACCTGGGTACCATGGGCCGTCTTGTCGTAAAACAGCTGCGCCATGTCACGGGGCAGACGGATGCAACCCGCCGAGGCCGGATAACCCGGCACGTGTCCGGCATGCAACCCGAACGGAGTGTCATCCAGCCGCATCCAGTAGGGCATCTCGACACGATAGATCGTCGAGATCTTTCCGTAAGGCACTCTCTCGCTGACGTGAAACACTCCCCTCGGGGTGTGTTTGCCCGGCTTCGCCGTCGAGACCGGACTCTCCGCGGCAATCTCACCATCCACCAGCAGGTAGGCCCTCTGATCCCCGATATCGACGACGATCCGGGTGTTGCTGCTGGACGCCCGCTCGAGCAAACCGGGTTCAACCCTTCCCGAATACTGCCGGGCCAGGGCGCGGGTTTCTTTCGGCGTTCTCGATTCCTGCTTGGAGCGAAATCCCAGTCCGGGATCGTTGCTCTTGCAGGAAACCAGTCCTCCCCACAGACACAGGCACACAACCTGTAGCGATCGCATCATCATTCTTCTTCTCGGTTTTTGTTTGTGTTCGCCAAACATTAGTTCTAAAAACCATAATTACAATAACTTTTTACTTTTAGGGTGGAAAAGAAGTCAGGCGAACCGAGGTATTGGGTCCGGGGTCAAAATCCCATCATTGAAAGTGCCTGCAGCACCTCTACTCTTGAAGAATGACCGACGACTCCCCCGCCGCCGCGCCACGCGAGAAGCGCCCTCTCCGCATCGGCATTCTTTCGCGAAACCCCAAGCTCTACTCCACATCGAGCCTCCGTCAGGCGGCCGAACGCATGGGGCACCATGTCCGGGTGATCGACTATTTGAAGTGCTACATGAACATCACTTCGAACCGGCCGAAGATTTACATCGGCGACGAGGAGCTGCAGTTCGACGCCGTCATTCCCCGGATCGGAGCGACGCACACCTTCTTCGGCACGGCCGTGGTGCGACAGTTCGAGATGATGGATGTCTACAACCTCAACGAATCGGTGGCGATCAGCCGGAGCCGGGACAAACTGCGCAGTCTGCAACTCCTCGCGCGCAAGGGGGTGGGACTGCCCGTAACCGCGTTTGCCCACGACACCAAGGCCACGGCCCAGATCGTGAAAATCTGCGGAGGCGCCCCGATCGTCATCAAACTTCTCGAGGGAACCCAGGGAGTCGGGGTGGTGCTTGCGGAGACGCAAAAGGCGGCGGAGAGCGTCATCGAAGCCTTTCGCGGCCTCAACGCCAACATTCTCGTCCAGGAGTTCATCAAGGAGGCAGGCGGAGCCGACCTGCGTTGCTTCGTCATCGGAGACCGGGTGGTCGCCGCGATGAAACGCCAGGGCAAGGAGGGCGAGTTTCGCAGCAATCTGCACCGCGGGGGCACGGCCTCGGTGGTCAAACTGTCTCCGGAGGAACGGTCCACCGCGGTTCGGGCTGCCCGTATCATGGGATTGAACGTCGCCGGGGTCGATATGCTCCGATCAAACCACGGCCCGGTCATCATGGAGGTGAATTCCTCGCCGGGCCTGGAGGGCATCGAGACAGCCACGGGCAAGGATGTGGCGGGTGCGATCATCGGTTTCATCGAGAAGCATGCCAAGGACGGCACTCGAACCAAGGGCAGGGGATGAATCAGGAGGATTTCGAGAAACCACTCGTTATCGGGGATCTGCAATTCTATCCGGGAGATCGGGGCACAGCGCAGCTTCCCATCGGTCATCTCATCTCCCACGAGATGATCAACCTGACGGTGCATGTGCGCCGGGGCATGGAGCCCGGCGCCCGGCTGCTGCTCACTTCCGCGGTCCACGGTGATGAGATCAATGGGGTGGAGGCGATCCGTCGGGTGCTTCGCGCCAAGATGCGGCGCCTCGCCGGTGACCTGATCGCCATTCCCATCGTCAATCTCCCTGCCTTTCTCAACCGCAGCCGCTACCTGCCGGACCGCAGGGACCTCAACCGTCTCTTTCCCGGAAATGCCTCGGGTTCCTTTGGCGCGAGGTTGGCCTACGCCCTCTGCCGGGATATTGCCAGGCATTGCACGCACAGTATCGATCTCCACACTGGAGCGCTGAACCGCCCCAACCTTCCCCAGGTTCGGTTCAGCAATTCGGTGGCCGGGGCCAAGGAGATGGCCATCGCCTTCAAGGCCCCGGTCATGATGGCGTCTGCCGACCGTCAGGGCACGTTTCGCGAAGAGTTCAGCCGCATGGGCAAACCCCAGATCCTATTCGAGGGAGGCACCGCCGAGGTCCTCGAACCCACCCCCATCAAGATCGCGATTCGCGGAGTGCTTTCCGTGATGCGGCATCTGGAGATGCTCCCCGCCATACGCAAAAACGGTCAGGTCGCGGAATCGGCCCTATGCTTCGATTCCTACTGGGAACGCGCGCCCCGAGGGGGCCTCTTTCTGCCCTCCATCGACCTGGGTGCGGTGGTCAAGAAGGGCGATCTCATCGCCAAGATCGGGGACCCCTTCAGCGCCACCATGACCAAGGTGCACTCCCAGAGGGATGGCGTCGTCATCGGCAGGGCCCGAAACGCCGTCATCGACGAAGGGGATGGTATCTTCCATATCGGACTCGCCGAGAGCATCGAGAGCGTCGTGGAAAATCTCGAGGCTGCCGAGGCAGAACTGGACCATCGGCTCGATCACCCGGTTTTCGACGACTCCGTGGATGACTGATCGCTATCCCGCCTCCTCATAGCAGACACTGAGGTCCCTGCCGAACTGGAAGCTCTCCGAGGGATTGATGAGAAACCTGTCGGCCACCGACTGACGCCCCAGGAGCATCCGGTATTTCATTTCCTCCCGGTTTGTCAGGCTCAGATCGATCTCGAACGCAAACTCGCCGATGACCGCCGTCGTCCGGATGAAGGGGCGCGACTCGGTATGACCGAAAGAGTTTCTCACTTCCCGATATTCCAGAAGCGGAGCCACGCAGGATAGTTCGAGACGGTCGTTGTCCTTGAGCGGGTGAAGGTGAAAGCGCACGAGTTCTTTGCCACCATCCTCAAAAACCTCAAAATCGTGGGTGTGCAGGGCCGACGACCGGGCGCCGGTATCGATTTTTGCCTTGACTCCAGGTACTCCGATGTCTGGAAGCGCCAGCCACTCGCGCCAACCGATGACCGGCTTGTCGATAGGGTCCATCCTTTTCCTTAAACGGAAATGGCCCTATGGAAAGTCGAATCTCCCCCTCGGGCGGACCTTTTATCCGTTCAACTGCCAGTGCTCGGGATACCGCGCGGTCGGAAAGATGTGGCGGGCTTCATCGAGCATTTCTCTCCATCGTCTGTTGTCGTACCGGCGGGAGACGTGCTGGAGGACCAATTCGCCCACCCCCGCTTCCGCCGCGAGACGGGCCACCCGAGCTGCCGTCATGTGGAAATTGGCTGCGGCGAGATCACGATCTTCCTCCAGGTATTGCGCCTCGCATACGAGGAGCCGGGTTCCGGAGAGCCACCTCACCATCTCCTCCCACTCCTTTGTATCGGGTTCGAGCAGGAAATCCGTCAGGTAAGCGGCGGAATCCCCTTCCCTGCCCATCAGCAGCTGGTCCCTGAGCCATCCCACCTTCCAGTCGCGCCCCACCATCTT
>CAZLUZ010000034.1:22361-31346 GCA_964562825.1 uncultured Akkermansia sp. | reverse complement strand
AGAAAGTCAAACGGGGCCGGGCAAAGCTGAATAAAATGCAATCTGATTGACGGATGCCACTGGCCCACCACTGGTCAAGCCTCTGTGACGAACAGGTGCGTGTGCCCATGTCGCACGGGGTCGACTCCCTGAATGTGGCCGCCTCTGCCGCGATCGTGCTCTACCAATTGAGCCTCAATCATCAAAACCGGGACGTTTGAAGGCCCGGGCTCCCGGTATCTCCCTTTCCGTCTCGGCGATCACCCGGACGAGCAGATCGATGACCGGATCGACCGAATCCCTCTGCTCCCGGGGCAGACGAGCCCGGATCAGCCGCCAGGCCGCGAGACTGCGGTCTGCCCCGATCAGCACCACCTTCGCCGACCCGCAGACGTCATCCCGGAAATAGGTCTCGTCCTCGAGCTTGCCGTTCACGGCGCGACGCAGCTTCACCGAGAGCTGAAAGAGATACCACCCGATCACCTCCACCGCGTCGCTCAACTCACCATCGCGGTCTTCCAGGGCATCCACGAGGCTTTCCCACTCCTCGAGCCAGCGTCCGCCCTCACCCATGTACCGGTCGGTCAGCCGCACGCAGTAGGTGCCCCCTGTGGCACGCTCCAGGCGATCTCTCTCGCGGATGAAAGCCTCCATATCCCCATCCTCCTCGTCGCCCTCGTCGTCCTCGAAAAACTCGAAGGAGGGCTCGAAAAAGTCGGCGGTCTCCCGCTCGTCCATGGCCTGCTCCTCGAACCTGTCGGCAGTGCACATCAACGCCTCCATGAACTCCGCCGAATCCCCGTCGCAACTGCCGTCGGCGTTGAAGGCATCCCGGGTGCATTCCATGGCATACTGCCGACATCTCGCCGTCATCGGGCATCGCTCACACCACCGGTCACACCAGTTGTAGATGCCCTCGACAAAATCGCCGTCTTCGCTCTTCGGGATGGACATGGCAAAACTCAATACGAACTCGCCGTTCTCCGCAAGTCGATTCGGGTCGAACGTCTGACCCCTCGTTCCGCCAGAGAATTTCTGAAACGAAAAGTTTCCATGAACGTTCCCCTTTCCGCCGTCACAGTTTCGGAACTCCGATCGGTGCCCCGCCACCTTCGTCCTCATCATCTTCCCTCCGTTTCCCACACTGTCATGATCTCCCTCCGAGTCCTCCGTCTGGTGCTCACCATCAGCATCCTGGGACTCTCGCTGGCGTGGTTCCTCGCCGGAATTCCCCGGACCCTCCAGCTGCGCCAACTCAGCGAAACGCCCGGACTGCTCGTCTACGCCGACGACACGCGGTCCTCGGAATTCTACCGGACGGTCACCAGTGTCATCGAGACCTTTCCCATGCCGGATTCGCTGCGCATGTTCCTGCTCCAATACAGCGAGGCGCGGACCTCGCACATCGTGATGCGCGGGCTCCATCCGGTGATTACGCCCGGCGAAATTCGCGACCTCGGGAACCTGGAAATCGTCGACTTTCTCGATCTGCAGGCCGGTCCTCATGCCGACGAGATCGCCTCACTCGCCGGGGAGAGAATCCCCCAGCTTCGCATCCTCCACCTGCAGGGCGCCCTCACCGACTCGGGCTTGGCCGCAATCTGCCGCGCCTTCCCCGACCTCGAGGAACTCCACCTCGTCGACGCCAGGATCGAGGGGCGAGTCGAGGAACTGGAGCGGGGATTGCGCAAACTCCAGGGAATCACCTTCACCAACTGCGAACTGGGCAGGGGATTCCTTGCCTCCCTGGAAAATCGGCCCGATGTCAAGATCGCACGACAATGACGATATGACGCTCGAACTCACCACGCCGGCCCTGCTCTTTCCCGCGGTCAGTCTGCTTTTCCTCGCCTACACCAACCGCTTTCTCCACCTCGCCGCCCTGGTCCGCACCCTGCACAGTGACTGGATCGAACGGAAGGACGAATCCCTGCGGTCGCAGATCGATAATCTGAGGAGACGGCTCACCCTGATCCGGCACACCCAGTTGCTGGGGGCGCTCAGCCTCTTCCTCTGCGTGATCTCGATGGTGTCCGTGGCCTTTGCCCTCCAGACGGTTGGCCTGATCACCTTCATCGCCGCCCTGGTCCTCATGGCGGCCTCACTCTGGTTCCTCATCCTGGAGATTCTGGACTCCGGAGGCGCCCTGCGCATCCTCCTCGACCGGATGGAAGAGGCTCGCGACTGAAGGGAAACGCAAAACAGCCCCCGGGAGCCGTTCCCGGAGGCTGTTGCTGAAGAGGATGCAAATCAATGGCTGTGGCCATGACCGTGGCTGTGGCCGTGACCGTGATAGTCGCTGCCCCAGTGCCACTGGAGTTGCAGCCAGGCGGCGTGCTCGCTCTCGAGAGAATCGTCGTGGGTGTAGTCGTATTGGAAGCGGGCCTGCACTCTCTGGTGATTCCCCAACTTCAGAGTGAGCGCAGGAGAGATACGGTGGCGGTCGGCAAGTTCCGCCTCCTCCAGTTCGGACACCCAGCCGTGCCGGAGCGAAACCGTAGCGGTGTCGCTGAGGCCGTAGAAGATGCCGGTGGAAACGCCATAGTCGTCCAGCTCATCGGTGTCGCCGTCCTCGTCAACCGCGTTGAACTCGCGCGCGAGGAAATCGGTTCGCAGCATCAGGGAACCACAGCCGAAGTAGGGGTCTCCTGTCCCACAGGGATTCTTGGGATCGACCTCGGCACAATGCGCTCCCCAGATCTTCTCGACTCCCGCTCCATAGACATAGGTCTGCTCGCCAAAACCGTTTTCACCGGTGACGAATGAAGTGGAAACCGTGGTGCACTTGTCCCCAGGGAACCGAAACTTGTAGTCCAGGGAGACCACCCAGTCGTTGAAATTCGCGTCGTCGATCTCGAGTTCGTCATGGTGGTGATGATGGCCGTGATCGTCTTCGTGCTCGTGCTCGTGGGTGAGGACTCCGCCGGCCGCGACGGTGAGCACGCTGTCGAGGAAGCAGGGGAAGCGCAGAATCGCTTCGCCCCCCTCGGTGAACAACTCACCCTCGTTGAGCATGCGGCTCGTGACCAGGTTCTGGTTCACGAAGTCCCAGTCGTGCAGATGCCTCTCGTTCTGCCAGGCCACGGTATTGAGGAAACGTCCGCCGCCGATAGCGAAATTGTCGTTCAGATGGTAGTGGAGAAACGCCTACTCAAGATGAGCCTCCCACTCGTCTTCCTCGCCCTGATGACCGAAACCATAGACCCCTCCGGTGAGGCGATCGTTGATGTTGAGCATGAGATGGATTTCGATGGCCTGAAATCCGATGTCGTTCTGGGGATCGTGCTCCGAAGTGGCGAAGTCCTCTGCACTGGCTCCGGGCTCGAAAACTCCCCCTGTGCCGATCACATAGAGACTGGGAAAAAGAAAGCCGCCGACATTGGCACCCCGACCCGTGAGAGGATCAAACTCGACGTGTTCGTGCCCAGCGTGCCCGTGGTCGTGGCCCGCGTGGTCATGGTCTCCATGGATGTGAGCCTTGCCGCCGTGGTCATGGCCCGCATGATGGTGATCATCACCATGGGAATGACCGGAATGATCATGGCCGTGACCGGACTGATCGTGGTCGTGATCGCGGCTCTCGACTTCGTCGAGATCCTCCTGTCCGACGATGTACTCGAACACTTCGCTGTCCCGGTCCTGACCCGCCAGAAAGGGAGACGTGAAGAGATGCACCGTGGCGCATGCAAGAATGAGAGATATGGGTGTGTGTTTCATGTTTGAGAGGCTGGTTTTTAACGCAATCCACTTGCATTAACCGCAATCGCTGGGATAATGCAACTGATTTGCACCAAAATTTTATCATGAAATCTCCTTTTGCCGCCGTCTCCCTTCTGTCCATGCTCGCTTGCTTCGTTCTCGCCAGCCCGTCTCTGTTCGCGGGCGAGGTGGTCTACGTGGCCCAACTCACCGGGGTGGAATGCGAGGGTTGCAAGAAAAGCGTCGCCCGTTGCCTCGCCAAAATCGAGGGCGTCGAGGTCATCCGCATCGAGAACAACGACGATGGAACCCACAAGCTGACGGTGAGAACGGATGGTTCCCGCCCCATCTCCCCGGAGCAGGCCACCGAGGCGATTGCGGAAGTCGAGCACTACCAGATCAAGACCTGGAAGGTGGCACCGACACCTCAGTCCTGACCCCTCGATCGGCCAGGGGAAGCTCTCCTCGCCCGGAAATGCGGGGCGGGGGCGAAAGTCTGCCCCTCAGAATTCCGCGAGAATGCTCGGAGCATAGTTTTTGAGCATGGTGACGTGGCCCTCCCCGGGACCGAGCACCAACCTGCTTCCCGCGATCTTTCGGTGGAACCAGCGTGCCATCGAGGGTGTCACCACGGGGTCGGCGCAACCGCTCCAGATCGTCACGCTGCACGCCTTTGCCGCGCCGAAATCGAAGGCCGGAGGAGTCCCCAGCAGCACGATGTCTCTGATGATTCCTCTGGGTCCCTGATTCATCGCCGTCTGCAGACCCATCAAAAGCGCCGTGTAATTCCCGCAGTCCCCCAGCACCATGTCTCGATCGCTGGGGCTCCACTCGCGAGCGAACCACTCCGCCACCTTTGCGGGATTTCTTTTCACCTGCCGCGTTTTCGGGGCGAGACCCAACTTACCGACATTGGGACTCCGGGTAATCAATTCGATCGCCCGGTTTCCGATGCCGGGCTCGACGCACTCCGCATCCGAGGGCGTATGCCCCGAAACGATGGCGAGATGGCTGATCCGCTCCGGCATCTTTACAACGCAGGCGCAGCCATAGCTGGCCCCGCCGGAGACGGCGATGATGCCGACCCGACTCCTCTCATAGCCGAAGAAGGCGAGCACCTCGGCGAAATCTTGCACCCAACAGAGCACCGAGCGCCCTCGCTGAAAGGTGGATTCCCCCATCCCGGGACGATCGATCGCGATCATGCGAATACCGGCCGCGCGAATCTCCGATTCGATCAGCCTGGGAGAGATGCTCGACCCCATGATGCCGTGGAAATAGAAAACCGGCCGACCCGCCGGTTCTCCGTAGACCCGGTAGCTGAGACAGCGCCCATCCGAAAGGCAGAGTTTTTGCAGGGGCTGAAACCCGCTGGAGCAGCCTTCCCCGGCCATCAACCTGGGACCCATCACGCCGGGAGCCATCGCGCCGACGAAGGCGATGAGAATAAGTGAGGACAGACTCGAGCGGATCATTGCCCCCATATTTATTTCGGCTCCCTAAATTATCAAGCAAACAAATCAAACAATCCGATGGCCCGATCCCGAAGAGGAGCGAGCCCGATGAGTGCGTGGATGGTCTGCCGCGAAACCAACTCGTTCCCGCGGTGTTCGAATCGGCATGACGTTTTCCGGCCCGACGACCCGCAACCATTTTTTCCTGATCCTCCTGATTTCGATCCTATCGGCTGAGGGAAGCCTGGCGCAGGACAGGCCCGAAAGGAAAGCCGCGGCCCTCACCGACCAATGGATCCGGCAGTTGGACTCTGACGGAGATGGGATGCTGACGCGTTCCGAGGCCCGTGGGCCGATGCAACGATTTTTCGACCGCAACGACGGCGATGGCAACGGGAAGCTCGATGAGAAAGAGCTGCGCTCGCTGGCCGAGCGACTGACCGATCGCGCGGCAACGAATCGCCGCGAACCGGGCGCCGGGAGCACGACGATGCCCACCGAACAATTGCTGGCGATGGCTTCCGACGACCTGACCATCCTGCCCGATCTCGCCTACCGCGAGGGCGAGGACAGAGCCTGGAAACTCGATCTGGTGATGCCCAAGGAACGAGGCGACAAACCGCGGGCGGCATTGGTCTTTGTGCACGGGGGAGGATGGCGCAACGGGGACAAGCGGAAGGCGACCTTCTTGGGAAATGCCATCGCCTACGCCCGGAAGGGATATGTCTGCATCACCGTGAACTACCGCCTCATCCACGAGGCCCCCTTCCCCGCCTGCATCGAGGACGTGAAAAACGCGGTGCGCTGGCTGCGGGCCAACGCGGAAACCTACCATGTGGACCCCGACCGCATCGGCGGCTTCGGCAACTCGGCGGGCGCCCACCTCGTCTCCATGCTGGGGCTGGCCACCGAGGATGCCGGGCTCGAAGGGGATGGCCCCTACCGGGAACACTCCAGCCTGCTTCAGGCGGTGTGTGCCTCGGCTCCGCCCACGGATTTCTCTTTGTTCGATCGGGACGTCTCGGTGGATCCCCGATTTCAGGGAGTCAAGGGAGACGCCGCGGAGCTGGCGCGGCTCTGCTTTCCCATCACCCACGTGCGGGAGGATGCCCCACCCTTCCTCATCATCCACGGCACGGATGACCGCATCGTCGACATCAAGCACGGCGACAAATTTGTCGAGGCGCTGAAGGCGGCGGGGGCGCAGGATGTCACCTACCTGCGGATCGACGGGGCTGGTCACGGTGTGTTCAACGAGAGAAAAGAACAGACTCAACCGGCGATGGAAGACTTCTTCGCCCGGACCTTGCGCGGCGAGTGACCGCTATACATTCGCTTTTCGAAGCGAACCTTCAGTCTGGGGTCTAAAGCCTCCCGCCTGAATCGGGATGCTGAGGCCCCCTGATAAGCATTGATTTGGCCGAGGATTTCGGTTAATTGTCAGCCCATGGGACTGACGATCAAACTGCCCATTCGACCCGATCAGCATTCTTTCAACGCTCAGCGTTGAGAGGAGGTCATGGCGGACGGGCACGCCGTCCCAGGGAAACCATCGGTTCAACTTTCCAGGGTCCTCGTCCAAGCACAGCCAGTCATCGCCATATTGTTCATGGAAAACTTCGCCTTAAGGCCTACGAAAACCAAAGCTCTGATCCTGTTTCTGGCGCTTCTTGGTTTGTTGGGGAGCAGCCTCCACGCCGCTTCGAAGCCGAACATCATTCTTCTCTACGTGGATGACTGGGCTTGGAGCGGAACCCCGGTGGCGATGGACGACAGCCTGAAAAACGCCCGCATGCCCATCCTGCAGATGCCGAATTTGGAAAAGTTGGCGGCGCAGGGGATGACCTTTCACAACGCCTATGGCGGACCGCAGTGTGCTCCCGCAAGGGTCAGCGTCCAGACGGGCCAGTCTGCCCCCCGGAGTGG
Organism: uncultured Akkermansia sp.; assembly: GCA_964562825.1. Classification (GTDB taxonomy): domain Bacteria; phylum Verrucomicrobiota; class Verrucomicrobiia; order Verrucomicrobiales; family DEV007; genus Arctic95D-9. Next base: position 24,288 of record CAZLUZ010000034.1, on the reverse strand, counting down.
TATCACCCTGGTTCTGGGGAAAATCAAGGACGATTACTACGACATGCGCAAGCAATGGGATGGTCTGCCCCTGATCCCGAACATATCCGATACCTCACTCGATGCCGATGCCGTCACCATTCCCGAGGTGCTGAAGCCCTTCGGTTACGTCAGTGCCCACGTCGGGAAGTGGCACCTGTATTCGGATCCGGGTGCGGAAGGCTACGTGGTCCACGATGGCGACACCTCCAATACACCCGGGAATACCCTGAAAGGAGGGTCGAAGCGGATTCCCCCGGACATGACCGACCCCAAGCTGATGTTCAGCATAACAGAGAAAGCCATCGGCTTTATCGAGGACCAAGCCGAAGCCGGAAATCCTTTTTATCTCCAGGTCTCCCATTATGCCATGCATGCCGGGTCGGAGTGCCTGCCGGCCACCCGCGAAAAATACGTCCAGATGCCGGAGCTCCAAGCCTACTACCAACGCACCGGCCAGGACCCCGCTACCATCAATCGGAAGAGCGATCCCGCGGTCTGGTTCGCCATGGGGGAAGACATGGACACCACCTTCGGAATGATCCTCGACAAGCTCGATGAACTCGGCATTGCGGATAACACCTACGTCATCATGGCGGCTGACAATGGCTACCGCCATAAAGAACTCCAGGTGACTGAGGGGATGACCCAGCCGCTTCACTCCCATAAGTGGTGGGCTTGGGATGGGGGCATCCGGGTGCCCATGATTGCTAAAGGTCCGGGCATTCCCGCCGCGTCCACGTTCCGGGGCAATGTGGTGAACTACGACTTTCTGCCGACCTTTTTCGAGTGGGCGGGCGGAGACCCCGGAACCTTGAAGGAAATCGACGGGGTCAGCCTGGCCGGGTTGATGGCCGGGAAGACCCCTGATCCCGCCTTCCTCGATCGCCCCCTCTATTTCCACGTGCCGCATTACCGCTCGGAGATCCCCCACTCGGCCATCATTGCCGGAAACTTCAAGGTCATGCACTTCTATGACGCACCGGACACACCGATGCTTTTCGATCTCTCCAAGGATCCCGGAGAGGTCGAGAACATCGCCCCGGCCAACGCAGATCGGCATCAAAAACTATTCGACCAGATGATGTCCTTTTTTGACGCTATGGGAGCACGCATCCCGAAGAAGAATCCCGACTACGATCCGGAAACCTACCGGAACCACCCCAGCTACCAAAAATATACCGCCTGGGGAGCCTTCGAGGGGGAACGCCCCCTTGCGAACGACGAGAAGTAGGCGGGCCAAAGGACCGCCGCTACGATTGCGAAGCTCCCCTTCAGGATTCCCCGCCATTGGCAACGATGAGCTTACGGGCGATTTCGTCTTAGCGCTCTCCGGGAACCTTCTGATGGCTCTTGTTTTACCGGGAAGTCTCGCATTTAGCGGCGTGTCTCTACTATACGGATTGCTCGGCTGGAGATGTGCCGGGTTGAATCGGGGCCTCGAAGTAGTCGTCGGCAGCTATATCCGGAATCCCGACCACAAGAACGCGCATCTGCCCGCGTGCGCCGTGAACGACGCCGGGAGGGATATGAACCAGGCTACCCTTTGATACCTGTTGCTCAACCCCGTCGAGTATGACATGGCCAGATCCCTCCAGAACGTAATATAATTCTGTTGATCTTTTGTGGTAGTGCGGTTTGGCGCCGTCAATATCAACGGCGTGAGCCCAGGCCGCAGGGGAGAGCGAGGCGTCTTCATGGCTGATCAGGCGATCCCGCCACCCACAGGCGCTCTGTTCCCTTGGAGTGTGACCTTCATGACGGATTAGCAACGGACCCGATCCTGTTTTCATATCGAAGCGTCTCTCAGCAGAACGTCTGAGAACCTGGCAGATGGAGGACGACTTGGCAAACAGCAAAAACGAAGCCCTGATTCCTGGGCTGAGGTGGTCAGTGGTCAGTGGTCAGT
>CAZLUZ010000034.1:0-22261 GCA_964562825.1 uncultured Akkermansia sp. | reverse complement strand
GTGGTCAGTGGTCAGTGGTCAGTCTTTGCGAGACGATCCACGCTCTTGCGAGCGCGGCTACAGATCAGTTTCGGGAAACACCCATGCGTAGCCGCCTTCGCCAGAAGGTGGCCTTTGCATGGCGATCCACGCTCTTGCGAGCGCGGCTACAGCTCGGGTTCGGGAAACACCCATGCGTAGCCGCCTTCGCCAGAAGGTGGCCTTTGCGAGACGAGCCACGCTCTTGCGAGCGCGGCTACAGCTCGAGTTCGAGGAAACACCACGTGTAGCCGCCTTCGCCAGAAGGTGGTCGTTGCGAGGCGATCCACGCTCTTGCGAGCGCGGCTACAGCTCGGGTTCGAGGAAACACCACGTGTAGCCGCCTTCGCCAGAAGGTGGTCGTTGCGAGAGGGGAAACACCCATGCGTAGCCGCCGGCCACGCCTTGTTCGACATTGTTGTATCGCTGATTCACTCCATCAGCGCGGTTGGATTGCTGAGAGCCCCGTCTGAGGGCCTCTTCAAGCTAAGCAAATGCATTCATCAGTTTTGCGCTTCCGGAATAGAACTCCGGAAGCGACCGACCCGCCGCCATGACCCGGACATAAGCCAGGCGAGCCTGCTTCTCGCCGGCCCGAAGGTGCGAAATCTTCAAAAATAGGTTCAAAAGCGCAAAAATTCACCCAACACGGACGCTCTGTCGGGTTCGTCATTGCACCTATGAAATCCCAGCTTGCGAAACTTTCCGTAAATTCACTTAGGCCGGGTGAAGGTGACATTGGCGCCGCCCCATGTCGGGCTTGAACCTTGCCATCCAATCGTGTTGCTGCTGTTACTTTTCGCCAAATACCAGGTGTCTCCAGCGCTGTCGGTCAGTTCCAGTTTGCCGGGGGCGTAATTGTTCCCCGTAAAGGTGTAGACGTTCCCGGCCCAAGTGTAAGACCCGGACACGGGTCCCAGGCCGCTGTAGTTGGTCCAGCGGATCGTCAGCTTGATGGAATGCGAATTGATGAATCCCGTGTAAGTGGTGGTTCTGCTCTGAGCCAGAGCGTCCTCCTGGACCGGCCAGAATAGCGTGGTCAGAACGATGAGAGCCAGCAGCGAGGGAGTGTTCTTGTTCATGATGGTCGATGAGATCGATGATTGGATTCAAATAAGGCGAAAAAGCACCTGCACCTGCATTTCCCTTAAAACAGACCACCTGGGTTCAGAAAAGTCAATGCAAATGTCTCCGGGCGCCAACAAAGGAGAAGAATGAGGCGAAGACTTCTCCCTTTCCACCGGAGTTTGCGAACCTGTTTGACCACTTTCAGGCTTGCCACCGCATTTAGCAGGCGGGATGGAACCTGGACGATATAAAACGTAGCGGTCCATTCCGAGAGCAATCACCTCCCGCGATTCCAGCTGTTCCATCGGAGTAGTCCCAGACCAGCCACCGTTGACTGGGTCGGGGCTTGCGGCACCAGGCGGTCGCCGCCCGGACAGACCCGCACGCAGCAAAAGCCCCGGGGACACGACTCTCCGGCGCCGGGGACGCCTAGCGCACTCCCCTCGCCCGCGTCTTCAGCCGATAGACCTGTGCCCTGCCTGTGATGTAGAGCCAGCCGCTTCCCGGACCTCCGAAGGTGCAATTCGTCGGACTCTCCGGCATCTCGATCGTGTCGATGAGTTCGCCGGCGGGATTCCACACCCGGACCGCATGCGGGCCGGCGCAGTAGAGATTTCCGCGATCGTCCACCGTCATGCCGTCGCAACCGTAGTCGCTGGGTGAGTCGACCACGGCGAAGAGACGCCGGTTCGAGGCATCCCCGCTCTCGGTATCGAGATCGTAGACCTGCAATCGCTGCGGTCCGTATTCCGAGACATAGAGTCTGTTCTCGTCGGGCGAAAGCATCAGTCCGTTGGGCCCCTGCAGTCCTCGAATCATCGCTCGCGGGTTCCTTCCGTCGGGGTCGAGGCGGTAGACCGATCCTGCTCCCGGCACCGTCACGTAAATTGCCCCCCGGCGGTCCACCACCACGTCGTTGACGGCGACGCGTCGCTCTTTGCCTCCCGCCAGTTCCCGGACCGGCTCCAGCAGGATGGTTTCGCGGCCATCCTTCTCCAGTCGGGTAAGGCACCTGGCTCGTTGTTTGCACATGAGCAAACGTCCTGCGCTGTCAAAGGCCAGACCGTTGGCCCCTCCGGTCCGCTCCCGAAAAAGCGTTCGGTGCTCGGTGCGGACATCGAGCTTCCAGATGTGTTCGTTGGGGATGTCGGTGAAGTAGAGATTCCCTTTCCCGTCGAGCACAGGACCCTCTACGGTCTCGAAGCCGCTGGCCAGAACCTCCAAGGAAGCTCCCTCGGCCACGATCGAGTCGCCCTGGGCCGTGCCCACCGAAAAAATCGCGCAGACGAAGGCGCCCAGGATTCGCGTCATGATCAAATCCTAGGAGACGATTGAAAAACTTTGAAACGAAAAATCTCCGGGATTATTCGCCGTGAAGAGTGTAGCCCTTTGGCATCGCCCTCCATGCGGACACGGCCACTCACGCCGCGGGGGAGTTTTCTCGTGACAATCGCCCGCGGCTTTGTACGCTGGAGGAGCCGGGAGGGAGAAACGTCCCGACGGCCGGAACCAGAGTAGAAACCAACCGAAGCAAGGACAGATTTATGGCAATCAACGGAGATCACACAGCGGTAATTGGAGCAGGATTCATCGGACCCGTGCACGTCGAAGCATTGCGCCGGGCTGGGGTACCGGTGGCGGGCATCCTCGGGGTGGATCAGGCCGAGTCGGATCGCGCCGCGGCCGCACTCGGACTGCCCAAAGCCTACAGCAGCGTGGACGAACTTCTCGCCGACGAGAGTGTGCGCGCAGTGCACGTCGCCACGCCGAACCGGTTTCACTACGAGATGGTGAAGCGCGTGCTGCAAGCTGGGAAACACGTCCTGTGCGAGAAACCGCTCGCGATGAATTCGAAGGAATCCTCCGAACTGGTGGCGCTGGCGGAGCAGAGCGGCTGCGCCGCGGGCGTAAACTACAACCTGCGCTTCTACCCGATGTGCCTGGAGGCGCGGGAGATGGTGCGCTGCGGGGACATCGGCGATGTCTTCACCGTCTGCGGCAGCTACGTGCAGGACTGGCTACTCTATCCCACCGACTACAACTGGCGGGTGCTCGCCTCGGAGGGCGGCGAACTGCGCGCCGTGGCCGACATCGGCACGCACTGGCTCGACCTGATGCACGCCATCACCGGTCTCGAGGTGGAGGCCGTCTGTGCCGATCTGCACACCGTCTATCCAGTGCGTCAACGGCCCAGCGGGGAGGTCGAAAGCTTCAAGGGCAAGGAGGAAAGCGCCGCCGCGACCGAACCGGTCGAGATCGACACCGAGGATTTCGGGTCCATCATGCTGCGCTTCAAGAACGGGTCGCGCGGTTTGATGTGGGTTTCCCAGGTGACGGCCGGCCGCAAGAATTGCCTGCGCTTCGAAATCAGTGGGGCGAAATCTTCGCTGGCGTGGGAAAGCGAGGAGCCCAACACCATCTGGGTGGGACATCGCGATCAACCGAACCAGAGTTACACGCGCGATCTGGCCCTCCTCTCCGACGCGGCCCGGAAATACACCACCTACCCGGGCGGTCATGCCGAGGGTTTCCCCGACACTTTCAAACAGTGCTTCCGCGCCTTCTACGGCTACATCGATGCCGGCGACTTCAGCGCGGTGCCGCCTTTCGCCACCTTTGCCGACGGCCACCGCGAGGTGCAACTCTGCGAGGCCATCCTGGCGAGTCACCGACAGCAGGGCTGGGTGACGCTCGGCTGACAAGAAGGCTCCGGCCGCCGGCGGTGCCCCCGCCGGCGCTGTTCCGGAATCCCTCTCCCCCGCCGTTTTTCCTTACTCCACGGGGCTGCCGTAAGCGTCGACCTCGACGCGTGCCGCCGGAGACATCGGTCCGGCCATCATCGCGTCGATCGCCCCCCGCAGTTTTCTTCGCGCCGCTTCGGCCTCTGCGGTAAGAGCGCCGGTATCCAGGGCCACTTCCCGAAAGCCTTCCCCCGCGATGTCGTAGAACCGGCCGTCGTCGAAGAGCTTGTAGCGGTGGTCCAGGGCGAAAATGTGGCGGGAAAAACGCTGCTTGTCCCAGCCGGGGCGGGGATCGTACCAGAAAAAAGCCCAATCCCGCTCCCGTGCCGTCTCCCCGCGCCGGAGGAGCGGCGCAAAACTGATCCCGTCGATAGGCCAGTCGTCGGGAATCTCCGCCCCCGCCAGCTCCGCGAGGGTGGGCAGAAAATCGGAGGTGTCGACCAGGGTCTCCCGCACCTGGCCCTCCCCGATCGTGCCCGGCCAGCGCGCGATGAGCGGCACCCGGATCCCGGTCTGGAGAGGCGTGGCCTTGCCTCCACGATGCGCGACACCGCCCAGGGTGGTCTCGAGGCGCGCATCGGTTCCGTTGTCGCTGTAGAATAGAACCAGGGTGTCCTCCCCCATACCCAGGGCCTCGATCCCGTCGAGCAGGCGCCCCACCATCTTGTCCATGTAGGCGACCATGTCGGGGAAGTAGGCGGGGTCTTCCCCGTGCCGCAGCTCCGCATCCCCCCACTCCGGCGAATCCGGCGTCGGCACCATGGGCCAGTGCGGCAGGGCCATGGGGTAGTAGAGAAAGAGCGGACGATCGCCCCCCTGGTGACGCCGCAAAAAATCGAGCAGGAAATCGACCGAGATGTCGGGACCGTAGCCACCGGCCACCGGCCCGACGATCTCCCCGTTGCGGTCGAAGGTGGGGTCCGCATAGCGTGATCCTTTGTCCTCGGTATGCCGGGCGTGAAATAGCAACCACTCGTCGAAGCCGGCCTCGGACACCTTCATCCCGGTGCCGCGACGGCGCGCCGCGTTGGGAAAATCGGGGGGATCGTAGGACTGCAGCTGCCATTTGCCCGCCATGCAGGTGAGGTAGCCCGCATCCCGCAGGAGATGGCCGAAGGTGCGCTCGGCGGGATCGAGAACGCCGAAATAGAGCCAGTTGCGGTGGTTGTATTTGCCGGTCATGATCTGCACCCGCGTGGGCGTGCAGAGGGGCTGGGAGTAGGCATGGGTGAAACGCATCCCCTCGGCAGCCATGCGGTCGAGCCGGGGTGTCTCGTGGGAGTCTCCCCCGTAACAAGCGAGACCGTCGATGCCCAGGTCGTCGGCCATGATGAGCACGATGTGCGGAAGTTCCGCGCCACCGGCGGAAAGACGGGGAAGGTAGACGAGGCAGAGAAGGAGTAGGGTCACCCGGGTTTTCATCCGGGGGCCAGTGTGCCCCAGACCGGGAAGCCGATCAAGGGTATGGTGAACTGCCCGGACTTCAGGGATTCTCTGCCTCCATCTCGCTCTGAGGTGCACCGACATGCGGCTCCCGGCCGAAGAAAGCGATCATCCACATCTCCGCCACGACCGCGATCCAGATCACAAGACCCGGCAATACCCGGAGGGTCTTCTGGTTGTAGAATTCGCCGAACGAGCCGTAGTAGAGATCGGTTGGCGCCAGCGAAGAGAACAGGATGGCCATGCCCAGGCCGCTCCAGGCGAGCCATCGGCTCCGGGTCACCCGGTGCAGAAACCAGAACCCGACCCCCGCCTGGAGGATGACGTAGGTCGGATTCTCCGATCCCGTGCTGAAAAGGACAATGGAGACGAGGATCAGAGCCATGAAGAGGAAAGGCATCGCGGAGCCCCGGCCCCACGTCGCTTCGCGCAGGAGGGGGATCCCGCAGATCGCGGCGGCACAGAGGAGAACCGGGACCTGCGGGAGTTCGAGGCCCAGGCTGCGCCGGAAGAAATCGAAGACGGACTGGTAACCGAAGCCCCGCACGATGCCGAGATTCGTCGCATTTTCGGCGCCGAGACGCTCGAACCATTGCCCATAGGAGGCCACCACAAATTCCATCGAGGAGAGCGCGGCCGGCGCGAGGAAGAATAACAGGCACCATCCCAGGATAGACCCGAGGAAGACACCCTTCCTCCGGGTAAACAGCAACAGACCCAGACCGGCGATGCCATACACCTTGAACATGATGGCGAACGCGACGAACAGGGCACTCGCCACCACCCGGTCGCGTCGCAGCAGAGAAAACCCGAAAATAAGGCAGGCGGCGATCAGGGCATTGGTCTGAAAGTTCTGTTGGTTGGTGAGAAAATCGACCGCGCAGATCAGGCAGAAACCGGCCCTCTGTCTCCGCGTCAGATCGAGGGAATAGATTGCACCGACGAAAAGGGCGGTCGAGGCCGCGGAGTAGAGGATCACTCCCATCCATTCCGGCACCAGAGAGAAAGGCAGGGCATAGAGGCAGAAGACCGGGCCGTAGAGGAAGAAGTCGAAGTATTCCTCCGGGTAGGCCGCATAGAGATTCGTCTGGTCCAGGAGGTGCCCGGGACTGGCGAAAAAGATCCTGATGTTGTTGTGGTTGCCCTCGAGAAACTTGAGCAGAGGAGCGGCGATCCCGAGTAGGCCATAGATGGCGAAGACCACCCAGCGGGAGAGGACCCATCCGGCGAGTCGATGAAGGGGTGGGATCGCGACCATACCTGCCATGAGATACCCTTTCGCTCCACGAGCGCTCCGGCGCCAATCGGGTTTGCCCCTCGGTTGGCCGGGGGGGAAACCGCAGATCGCTTATCCCAGCGTGTCGATCATTCTCTCCAATTCCTCGCCTCGGGCGCCCCAGTGTTGCTCGCGCTCGCGCATCTCCCCGATGACGTGTTCCGGCGCGCGGGAGGTGAAGTTCTCGTTGGCCAACTTGGCCCGGACCTTATCCAGCTCGGTCTGCGCCTTTTGCAGCTCCTTGGAGAGCCTTTTTTTCTCCGCCTCCACGTCGATCAATCCCTCCAGGGGCAGGTAGACCTTGCCGATGGCACAGATGGCCACGGGGCCCCCTTTCTCCGGCTCGTGGCCCGGATCGATCTCGATCTCGTTCGCTCCGCACAGCCGGCGAAAGACCTCGCTCTCGGGGAGGGTTCCCGCATCCGGATCCACAATCAGCCGCACATCCCGGCTGGCGGCGAGGCCGTAAGACGCCTTCAGGTTGCGGGCCCGGCTCACCGATTCGTAGATGGCGGCGACCCGTTCGGCGGCCTTGTCCCGCGTCCGCTTGACGATTCCCCGAGTGACGCGCTCCCGGGGAATGGGGGTCTGCATCAGGTAGGCGGGGTCGTGGTTCTCACCAAAGCCGAAGCGATGCCAGAGTTCCTCCGTGATGTGGGGCATGTAGGGGTGAAGCAGCATGAGAAATCTCTCCAGCACCCGGTCCATCGTGACCAGGGTAGCGGCCCGGGCCGCGGGGTCGGCTCCCTCGTCGAAGTCGCCCTTGGCCGACTCGAGATACCAGTCGCAGTAGTTGCTCCACCAGAAGTCGTAGAGGAGCTGGGCGATCTCGTTGAAGCGGTATTCGCCGTAGGCCTCGTCGAGATCCCGCTGGAGCTGGTCCAGCTTGTTCAGGATGTCGATGGCGAAGATCGAGGGACTGGCCGGTTCGACCTCGGGTTCCCCTTGCATCTCGCGAAACCGGGCCGCATTCCACAGTTTGGTGGCGAAGTTACGCCCCTCGACGATCTGACTCTCGTCGTAGCGCACGTCCGTGCCCGTCGGGGCGATGCGCATCAGCCCGAACCGCACCCCGTCGGCTCCGAATTTGTCGATCAAGACCAGGGGATCGGGGGAATTGCCCAGCGATTTGGACAGCTTCCGTCCTTTCTGGTCGCGAATGATGCTGGTGAAAAAAACGTTGCGGAAGGGCACGGCCCCCTGCCAGCGAAAACCCGCCATGATCATCCTCGCCACCCAGAAAAAGATGATGTCCGGGCCCGTGACGAGGTCGCTGGTGGGGTAGAATTTCTTGATGGTCCGGTTCTGCTCCTCGTCGCAGTCTCGCATGGTGGCGAAGGGCCAGAGCCAGCTGGAAAACCAGGTGTCGAGCACGTCGGGGTCCCGCACCCAGTTCTCCTCGTCGTCCGGGGGATCGATGCCGACATGGATGTCGGATTCGCCGGAATCCGCGCTGAGACTTTCCCGGGCCTGCAATTCCTCGGCTTTTTCCCGGCGATACCAGACCGGAATCTGGTGCCCCCACCAGAGCTGACGGCTGATACACCAGTCCTGTATCCCCTCCATCCAGTGGGCGAAGGTCTTCTTCCACCGGGGAGGCCGGAACACGATCTCGTCGGATGCCACGGCCTCGGCCGCCTCTCCGGTGCAGGGATACCGGAGAAACCACTGCATGGAGATGCGCGGCTCGATGGGGACGCCGGCGCGCTCGCTGAAGCCCACGCTGTTCTCGTAATCTTCCACCCTGACGAGCTGGCCCATCGCCTCGAGCTTCTCCGCCGCCTTCTCGCGGGCTTCGAAGCGGTCCATGCCCTCAAAGTCGGGACCGGCGTGCTCGTTGAGCGTGCTGTCGGGATGGAAGACATCGATGATCTCGAGATCGTTCTTGAGCCCGATCTCGAAGTCGGCCTTGTCGTGCGCTGGGGTGACCTTCAGCACACCCGTGCCGAACTCGGGATCGATGTGCTCGTCCGCGATCACCGGGATCTCCGCCTCGGGAAAGGGCCGAATCGCCTTCCTGCCCACGAGATCGGCGTAGCGTTCGTCCCGCGGATTGACCGCCACCGCGGTATCGCCCATCAGGGTTTCGGGACGGGTCGTGGCGATCTCCACCCACCGATCCTTCAGCCCGGCGATGCGGTAGCGCATGTAGTACAGCTTGGACTTCTGAGGAGTCATGATGACCTCCTCGTCGCTGAGAGCGGTCAGCGACACCGGGCACCAGTTGACCATCCGTTTGCCCCGATAGATGAGGCCCTCGCGAAAAAGATCGACGAAGATCTTCGAGATCCACCGGGAATACGCCTCGTCCATGGTGAAGCGCTCCCGGCTCCAGTCGCAGGAACAACCCAGGCGTTTGAGTTGCTGGATGATGATGCCGCCGTGTTCCTCCTTCCACTCCCAGACCTTCTCGAGGAAGGCCTCACGGCCGAGATCGTGGCGGGTCTTTCTTTCCTCCTGGCGCAGTTTCTGCTCGACCTTCGACTGGGTGGCAATCCCCGCATGATCGGTCCCCGGCAGCCAGAGCACGTCCCGGCCCTGCATGCGGGCGCGGCGGACGAGAATGTCCTGAATGGTGTTGTTGAGCACGTGTCCCAGGTGCAAGATCCCGGTGACGTTCGGGGGCGGGATCACCACGGAGAAAGAGTCGCGTTTCCCGTTTTCGTCCCCCCGGAAACAACCGGCTTCGACCCAGCGGGAATACCACTTGGATTCGACCTCCCCGGGCTGATAGGTTTTCGACGCTTCTTCGGCCATGATCGGTGAAAAGGAAGGAAAGCTATCCGGCACCGGTATCGATTTGTAAAACTGAAATCGGGCGCGGGACCGGTCGGGAAAGGGCGCCAACCGGTCGGGGGCGTCGGGGGTCGGACACCAAATTCCCGGTTTTCCAGCGTTGCCAAACGCGGGGGATTTCGCTAGCTTGGACTTTTTGGCGGAAACCCCTGCCGCCGAAGCCCCACCGCCCCGACATGTGCTCGTCCCGCCGAATCTCAGACACCTGCCGGCTCCTCCTCTTTCTGGTGTCGGTCGCGGTCCTGTCTTCCCCCGCCCTCTCCAGGGACTGGCACATCATCAAGGTGAATGGTCGGGACTACGTCTCGGCGAGCAACGTGGCCCAGTTCTACAAGATCGAAAGGCTCTCCCGGAAGGGAGCCGATTTCATCTTCGAGCACCCGAATCTGATCATGCGCTGGACCACGGGTTCCCAGGCGATCTTCGTGAACAACATCAAGTTCAATCTCAGTTTCCCCGTGGTCGGCGCCGAGGACAACGCGCTGCTTTCCACGGTGGACCTGGCCAAACTGATCGACCCGGTAATCCGACCCAGTTACATCAAAAAACCCATCACCTTCGACACGGTGGTGATCGATCCGGGCCACGGGGGCCACGACACGGGGGCGAAAGGTCGCAAGGGCTACGAAAAGAACTACAACTTGGACCTCTCCATGCGGCTCAAGCTGGCGCTGGAAAAACGGGGTTTCCGGACGCTGATGACCCGGTCGGACGATCGATTCATCACCCTGGGCCAGCGTGTCGCCATCGCCAATGCGCAGAATCGGGCCATCTTCATCAGCATCCACCACAATTCCTCGGGATCGCGATCCGCCAGCGGGATCGAGACCTTCGCCCTGGCACCGCAGGGAACCGCGTCGACGAATGACGACGAGCGCAGCTACTGGTCGTCCTCGCTCAGCGGCAATATCCGCGACGCGGAGAACATCGCCCTGGCCACGGCGGTCCACGCGCATCTGATCCACGATCTCAAACCGGTCGACCGGGGCGTCAAGCGGGCCCGATTCAACGTGCTTCGCGGAATCAACAAGCCGGCCATCCTGGTGGAGGCCGGCTTCCTCACCAACGCGGTCGAGGCGGCCAAGGTGCACGACCCGGCCTACCGCCAACGCCAGGCGGAGTCCATCGCCAACGCGGTGGTGAAGTTCCAGGCCGCCGTGGGTCGACGGTGAAAAGCCGGGGGCTATGCTCTGCCGGGTTACCCCGATATCGCATCGCGAGTGGGGTGCCCGTCCACCAGGCGCAGCAGGCCGCCGGGGTTGGCGTTCCTCAACTCGGGGGGCAAAGCCGCATCGGGCCAGTTCTGGTAGCACAGCGGCCGAACAAAGCGCTGAATGGCCCGTGTGCCGATGCTGGTGAAGTGGCTGTGTGCCGTCGCCGGGTAAGGGCCGCCGTGGTGGATCGCGTGACAGACGTCCAGCCCCACCGGGTACCCGTTGAAAATGAGCCGTCCCACCCGCTTCTCCAGCCGGGCAATCAGGCCGCCGTGTTCCTCCAGATCGGCCTCGGTGCCGTGAATCGTCGCAGTCAAAGAACCCTCCATGCGCGCGGCAAACTCCTCGAATTCTTCCGCTCCCCGGCAGGATACCAGCGTCGACACCGGACCGAAGACCTCGTCGAAAAGCTCCGGATTCGCGCGAAAACCCGGCGCATCGGTCTCGAAGAGATAACAGGCGGCCTCGGCCCGGGCCGACTCGGGGGCCCTCGCGGAACGCCCGATCTCGGTCAGCCCGTTGCGACCGCGCAGAGCGGCGATTCCCTCCTCGTAGGCGTGGTGAATCCCCGCGTGAAGCATCGGCTGGGGATCGTATTCGGCGGCGAATCCCGACGCCGCACCGCGAAATTCGTCCCAGTGCGGGCTTTCCGCAGGGCCAAAGACAAGACCCGGGTTGGTGCAGAACTGGCCAACCCCCATGGTCAGCGCGGTGACAAACCCCCGGGCCAGATCACCGCTGCCCTCGGCGAGTGCTCCCGGCAGGATGAAGAGGGGATTGACGCTGCCCATCTCGGCGAAAAAGGGAATGGGCACGCTCCGGCGTTGCGCCGCATCGAAGAGGGCGCGACCTCCGGCGAGCGAACCGGTGAAGGCGGCGCCGGTGAGAGCGGGATGCTGGACCAGGCTCATGCCGACCCGGCTGGTCCGCCCGTGGACCAGCGAGAAGATGCCATCGGGCAGGCCCGACTTGGCGATGGCGGCGCGCACGATGGCGGCGGCGGCCTCGCAGGCGCCGGGATGAGCCGGATGCGCCTTGATGATCAAGGGGCATCCCGCGCCGAGTGCCGACACGGTGTCGGAGCCGAGCACGGAAATGGCGATGGGAAAGTTGCTCGCCCCGAAGACCGCGACCGGCCCGATGGGCTGCATGAGGGAGCGAATGTCAGGCCGGGGTATGGGCTGACGGTCGGGCAGGGGAAGGTCGATGCGCGCGTCGACCCAGGACCCCTCCTCGATCACGGAGGCGAACAGCCTGGCCTGGTGAACCGACCGATTCCGCTCGGCGAGGCAACGCTCCGGAGGGTGGCCGGTCTCCGCGGAGGCCCGGGCCATCAGCTCCTCACCGTGGTTCTCCGCCTCGTCGGCGATGGCGCGAAGCAGGCGCGCCCGATCGGCGCGGCTGGTGCGACGGAAAGCATCGAAGGAATCGCTCGCCAGGGAAACGGCGCGATCGATTTCTTCATCGGTTGCCTCGTGGAAGGTGCCGGGAAGGGACGATCCGTCCCGGGGATCGATCCCGGTGAAGGTATCCGCCGAATCGGCGGAGAGAGAAGCCCCGATCATCTGCTGGCCATGAAAGTTCATGGGGGTCTGTAAACCCGCGGCTACCTCGAAGCAAGTCCCCGGCGGGAGGGTCCCCCCGGCTCAACTCCGGATTTCGATCTCGACCCTGCGATTCAGCGCCTGTTCCTCGGCGTTTCCCGTGGTCGGCACGATGGGTTCCGCCCTGCCCTTGCCCACCACCCGGATGTTCGCGGGGTTGATGCGAAGCTTTTCCACGAGCCATTCCCGCACCGAGCGGGCCCGCCTCAGGCTGAGGTCGAGATTGTAGGAGTCCGTCCCAAAACTGTCGGTGTGTCCCTCGATGATGAAAACGGCGTCCGGATTCGTCTCGATGAGGTAGGCCAGCTTGATCATGGCCAACTCGGCGTCCTCCTTGAGGGTGGCCTCATTGTAGTCGAACAGGATGTCCGAGGGCAGGAGGGCCGTCAGCTCCTCTCCCTTGCGGATCCCTCCTGTCCGAGCGATGAGATCGTCGAGCGACGCGTAGCCCTTGACGAACTCGTCCGCCTCTTCGCCCATGATTTTCGAGGCGGCATCCTTGAAGAATTCGTCCGTGTTGAGGCTTTCGCCCACATCGGAAGCGTCCACCTCCAGCACGGGCTGCTCCGCCGCTACCTGATTCGAAGCTTCGACCAGCTTGTTGCGCATCTCGGCGAGGTCCCGCGAAAGCACCTCGGCGGCAGCGAGGTCGAGCGTGTTTGCCGCCATGTCCAGCGCCTCCCGCGGCACCTGGGGCACCTCACCGGCGAAGATCTGGGGCGACTCCACCGGAGCCATGCGGATCGGCTCGTCCCGGAGCATATCCATGAGATCAAAATCATCGATCTCCTGGATCATTTCCAGATCGCTCAGATTCTGCGGGGTGACGTCATCCGGGATTTCGCGCATCTCCGGATCCTTGAGCAGAGCCTCCAGTTTGCTGCGATCGATCGTCTCCTGCTTCGTCTGCAGGCGAAAGGGGATCGCCGGTTCGGGTCGCGCCGCCCGTTTCCACTCTCTGAGGACGACGTAGAGGAGGATGTGGATGACCACGGAGAAGATGATGGCCAGCGCCACCCACCAGCCGAGGTTGCGGGTCTCCACCTTGAAGACGGAGCCGCCCTTGTTCGAGGTGGGATGCCAGTCGTACTTGGAGGACATGCGAGAGGGTTGCTCGGGGAAACTAGCCCGGAATCCGAGGATGGGCAAAAGGTAGTTGCTCACCCCGGGCCCGGCGATCGGGCCACTTTCCCGACTGACAAAAGAGGCCTGCGGGATAAGGTGACATCCTACCTTGAACGCGCTGAAACGCTGGTTTTTTGGAGCAAAGCGACCGGATTACCGCATCGGAGCGGCGGTATTCTGCCGTGGGATCGGGCTCGTCTACCTGATCGCGATACTTTCCTGGTGGCTCCAGGTCGACCTGCTGGTCGGGCAGAACGGCCTCGTTCCCATCGGGGAGACGCTCGACTTTCTCGACCGCGCCTGGGAGGCCGCCGGCGAGGGATCGCGCTGGAATCTGCCCACCTTGTTCTGGCTGACCGGCGCGTCCGATGCGGTCATCCACGCCTACTGTGCGGCGGGCTGCCTGCTCGCGCTGCTCGCCATCGCCGGAATCGCCCAGGGGCCGTCTCTCGCCGGTCTCTGGCTCATCTATCTCTCGCTCGTCCTCACCGGGGACCCGTTCATGAACTTTCAGTGGGACATCCTGCTGCTGGAGGCGGGCTTCCTCTCCCTCCTCGTCTCGGCGTGGCGATGGCGCGAACCGCTGCTCCGTCCCCCGCCGATCACGCCGCGCCGTCGCCTCGCTCTCTACCTCGTCTGGTTCGCCGCGGCCAAGCTGATCTTTCTCTCTGGCTGGGTGAAACTGGCCTGGGCCACGGATGCCCATCCGGAATGGTGGCCGGATCACACCGCGATGCTCTACCACTACCAGACCCAACCCATCCCGACGTGGACGGCCTGGTTCATGCACCAACTCCCGGCGTGGTTCCACCAGTTTTCCGTCTGGCCGATGTATCTCATCGAGCTCGTCCTTCCTTTCCTCGTCTTCCTGGGCTATCGGCTCCGCGCGGTGGCCGGAGCCGGGTTCATCCTCCTCATGATTCTCATCCTGCTGACGGGCAACTACACCTATTTCAACCTGCTCACCATCGTAATGTCGCTGCCGCTTTTCGCCGACCGGCTCTGGACCCGCTCGGGAGAGGGGGAAACATCCGCCGCCACGGACGGAGACCGACCCCGGCTCGCGACGCGATGGGTCGCGCTCGGCGTCGCCTCCCCCGCCCTCCTCTTGGTTGCTTTCCTCAACCTGCATGTCGTCCTGACCGATCTTCATCGGGCTCCCCGGCCCCTGCTTCGCCACGACCTGACCCCGGCCTGGGCCGATGCCTGGGCCGCAAAGCTGGCGCCTTTCCGTCTCTGCTCCGGGTACGGACTTTTCCGGACCATGACGACCGAGCGCCCCGAGATTCTGCTGCAGGGAAGCACCGACGGGGTGACCTGGCGGACCTACGACATTCGGTGGAAACCGGCCCGACCCGAGGAGCGCCCCCGTTTCGTCGCCCCCCATCAGCCGAGGGTGGCGTGGCAGCTATGGTTCGCCGCTCTGGAGCGACGCTTCCATCCCCGGAGCCGCAACGCGCACTGGATCCAGGCCATGGTTCTGAAACTGCTGCAGGGCGACGACACGGTCCAGGCTCTCTTTGTGGAGAATCCTTTCCCCGAAGGTCCACCCCGCTTTCTCCGCGCGCGGCTGCACCGCTTCGAGTTTACCGATTGGACGGAATGGCGGGCCTCGGGCAGGTGGTGGAGGCAGGAACCGATCGGGGATTATCTCCCCGTGATCCAGCTGCGGTAATCCCGCGGGCCGGACGGGGCACGATGAGGCCCACGAGCCGCTTGAAAAAGGCGATGCGCCGGGTAGCTTGAGGATTGGCCCCGAGATGATCCGCGATTTCACCCGGAAGATGGTTCTCCGATTGGGCCTGCCCCTGGCGGCCCGTTGGGTGGAAGCCCAGGAGAAGCGGATCCTGGCGGAAGGGGTGCCGCTGTCCGAAACGGAGAAACAGTGGGCCGCCAAAGTGGGGGTTCGCGAGGTGGACCGGGTTCGACTCCTCTATGTGTCCGTGGTGCCCCTTCCGGGTTCCCCTCTGATCAACCGAATCTCGGACCTGCTGCGCTACCCGCTGGCCCCGGTGGGCCTCGCCGCGCGCTACGGCATCTTTCTGCAGAGCAACTCGCGAAACGATCCCTCGCTGCTGGTCCACGAGTTGGTGCACGTGGCCCAATATGAGCGTCTCGGGAGCGTGCGCGCCTTCCTGCACCAGTATCTCGAGCAGTGCCTCAGCTCCGGTTACTGGAATGCGGCGATGGAGGACGAAGCCCGGAACGCAGCCATCCCCTTCAATCGGCCCCCGGACCGCTGAGGGCCGCCGCCGCCTTCGCCCGACCGGTCATATCCCATCCTCGCAATGCGCATCCGGGGTTATCGGACGGTGCCTTTGAACAAAAAAAAGTGGCGAGGGCATCGCCCTCGCCACTTTCGACTAACACAACAACGAATAGAATTATTTATTTTGCGATGAACCCTGTCAGGAGGACAGGCCGTAAGCGGGGGCTCCGTGTTCGGCGACATCGAGACCCTCTGCCTCTTCCTCTTCGCTGACGCGGACACCCAGCGTGACCTTGAGCAGAAGGAAGAAGACGAAGGCGAAGACGAAGGCGAAGGCGTAGACCGCGACGACACCGATGGCCTGAGACACGATGTTGGCTCCGCCGAAGATGCCCACCGCGAGGGTTCCCCAGATACCGCAGGTTCCGTGAACCGAGATCGCACCCACCGGGTCGTCGATCTTGATCTTGTCCAGAACGAGGATCGAGATCACCACAATGACGCCACCGATCGCACCCATGAGGATGGAGATCATCGGGCCGACCGAATCCGCACCGGCCGTGATGGAAACCAGGCCGGCCAGCATCCCGTTGAGTGCCATGGAGAGGTCCGGCTTCTTGAGGATCAGCATCGAGGTGAAGATGGAAGCGACGGCGCCACCGGAGGCAGCCAGAGCGGTCGTGGTGAAGACGAGACCGACACCCTGGGGATCGGCGGAGAGAACGGAACCACCGTTGAATCCGAACCATCCGAAAAAGAGCAGGAAAACCCCGACAGCGGCCAGAGGCATGCTGTGACCCAGGATCGGCTTGATCCCTTCGCTGGTGTACTTTCCTTTGCGGGGCCCGAGAAGCATCACGCAGGCGAGCGCAGCGGCGCCGCCGAAGCCGTGAACCACCGTGGAACCGGCGAAATCATAGAATGCTCCAGTGGGAAGGTTGGCGAGGAATCCTCCACCCCAGTGCCAGGAACCGGCAATGGTGTATCCGAAGGCCACCAGAATCGTCGAGAAAATCATGAAACTTCCGATCTTGACCCGCTCGGCGACAGCACCCGACACGATGGTGGCGGCGGTTGCGGCAAACATGGCCTGGAAAATGAAGTCGCCGAATCCCGTCATGGCAAGGCTGACACCTCCGTAGGCGAACGTGCCACCATCACCGGCGTTGAGGTCCCCGATGGGGCCGCCGATTCCCACGATATTCGGAATCTGCCAGCTGCCGGGATAGTGGGTATTGAACCCGACGAAGGCATAGGTGAGCAGACCCACGCTGATGATCCAGACGTTCTTGAAAAGAATGTTGACACAGTTCTTTTTCTGGGTGAGACCGGCTTCGAGCGTGGCAAAGCCGAGGTGCATGAGAAACACCAGAGCCGCGGCAATCACGGTCCAGAGCATCGAGGTGGTGAAGAAATCGAAGGCGAAGGCGTAGTCGGCACCGTGTTTGTCCACGAGTTCCTGGAATTCCGCTTTTTTCTCCGCCACGGGATCTCCCTCATCCTGAGCGATCAGTGTCCCGAAAGTCATGGGAATGACCAGGGACGCCAGCAAGAGCCATCGAAGTGGGTTGAATCGGTTTTTCATGTAATCTTGTTGTTTTTGGTAGGTGGACCGGAATCGCGAACGGACGGTTCGCGAGATAGGGTCCTGTCTTGTGTTCACGGGACAGAGAAAGCATCTCGCGTGCCAATTCCCGAAAAAAAGAGATTCCCGGCTCCCGGGCGGGTGAGCACCCCAAATTACCGCATCTTTTCATTTCACAGCGGCATCGCGCCAACCTAGGTTTGATCGGATTCATGAGCGACACGAACACCCCTCCCCCAATCCCCGGCGCCGAAGTCGATGCGAAGTTTGAAATGGAGAAAGAGATGGTGGAGGTCCTGAGAACGGCCCAGTCATCCATCGGCGAGGAAGTCTCCAAAGTGATCGTGGGGCAGAAGGAGGTCATCGAGCAGATGCTCATCGCCATGCTTTCCGGGGGCCACTGCCTCCTCACCGGGGCTCCCGGTCTGGCCAAAACCCTCCTGGTGAGCACTCTGGCCCGGGTTTTCGATCTCTCCTTCCGCCGCATCCAGTTCACTCCGGACCTCATGCCTTCGGACATCACCGGAACGGAGATTCTCGAGGAAACTTCGGCCGGTCACCGTGAACTGGTGTTCAGCAAGGGACCGATCTTCGCCAACATCATTCTCGCCGACGAGATCAACCGGACGCCGCCCAAGACCCAGGCGGCTCTCCTCGAAGCAATGCAGGAGAAACAGGTGACGGCAGCAGGCGTGACCTTTCCCCTGGAAAAACCGTTTTTCGTGCTCGCCACCCAGAATCCGATCGAGATGGAGGGCACCTATCCGCTTCCCGAGGCCCAGCTCGATCGGTTCATGTTCAACATTCACATCGATTATCTCCCCGAAGATGACGAGGTCGCGGTGGTACAGCGAACCACGGCGGCGCCGGGCGAACCGGTGCGAGCCCTCTTCTCGGGGGAAGACCTGCTCAGATGCCATGACGTGGTCCGCCGGGTGCCTATCGCCGAGGAGATCGTCCGCTACGCCGTCCGTCTGGCGGCGAATTCCCGTCCCGGGGGAGACCGGGAGTACATCAACGAATGGGTCAGCTGGGGAGCGGGGACGCGCGCGGCCCAGTTTCTCGTGCTCGGGGGCAAGACCCGTGCCCTGCTTCAGGGCCGGGCTCACGTCACCCGGGAAGACATCGTAGCGGTGGCTCTTCCCGTGCTGCGCCACCGGGTCTTGATCAACTACCGGGCCGAGGCCGAGGGGATTCGCGTAGAACACGTGGTGGAAAAACTGATCGGCATGACCAGCTGATCCGCCCCCGGGGCCGCACGGGACGGGACAGTTTCGATTGACGCGGGGATCTTCCCCTGCATCGTTGGCGGCAGATACCACCATGAGCACCCGGAAACCGATCATCGCCGCCAACTGGAAAATGAATCAAACGCCCTCGGAAACAAAGGCGTTCCTGGAAACCTTTCTTGCGACCTTCCCCGAGGAAACCCCGGTCGATATCGTGATCGCGCCCGCCTTCGTCTCGATGCCGATGGCGGCGGCCCAGGTCGTCCCCTCGGCTGCGGTCACTCTCGCCGCCCAGAACATGTCCTCCGAACCCTCGGGCGCCTACACCGGCGAGGTCAGCGGGGCCATGCTCCAGGAGTTGGGGACGAGCTTCGTCATCCTGGGACACAGCGAACGGCGGTCGATCTTTGGCGAGACCGACGAGATGATCAACGCCAAGGTCCACGCGGCTCTGTCCAACGGATTTCACCCCATCCTCTGCATCGGGGAATCGCTGGAGGAGCGCGAGGACGGGCGTCTCGAGGAGGTTCTGCGCACCCAGATCGACGGCAGTCTCGCCAACGTTTCCGCCGGACAGATGGTCAACGTGGTGATCGCCTACGAACCGGTCTGGGCCATCGGCACGGGGGTAACGGCCACCCCGGAGCAGGCCCAGGAAGCCCAGAAATTTGTGCGCAGCCTGCTCGAAGACCTGTTCGGCGAGGAAGTGGCCGCCGCCACCCGGATCCAATACGGTGGCAGCGTGAAGCCCGGTAATGCCGGCGAATTGATCGCCCTGGAGGATATCGACGGGTTCCTCGTTGGCGGTGCCAGTCTGGATCCCGAAAGTTTCGCCGCGATCGTCCAGGCCGGAATCGATCAGGTTTCCTGATCCGACGTCCACCTAGTCGGCGATCCGCACCAGCACCTCGTTCCGGCGCATCGCCGGCGGGGTAAACGGCGGATCGTAGCCGGCACCGAAGTAATCTCCCCGGGTGGTCAGCCCCCGGGCTTTCACCCAGTCCGCCAGCGTTTTTCTGGCGGCGCGGCTCTCCTCCTCGCTCCATCCGCCGCGGTAGCGATAGACGGCGACCTTGCCGCCCTCCATCTCTCTCACCGACACCTTGTCCGATTTCGGTTGGGGAGCGCCCTCCGCGGCGACTTCCCGGGGAACGACAAAGGCCATCTCACCGTCCTCGCCGCCAGTCATGAATACAGGCGTGGTCATCGCGATTTTCTGCTCGGCCTCGTTTCCTTTCGAGATGTAGCGGAAGAGGCGCATGAAGGTCTCGCCCTGCATCGGGTCCGGGTTGTCCATGGGAGATGCGGCCACCGTCATCGCCGGGTACTCCCTGATCTCGAAGGCACCGTCCTTTTCCAGCACAGTGTAGGCCGGGCTCTCGTAGGCGAACCGGCTCGTCTTCCATGCCGCGAGGATCAAGCCCGCCAGAACAACCACGCCGATGAGGATGAAGGTGATTTTCATGATCTTATTCTACGGGGAATCGCCCCGCACCGGTTTCGCGACCTCGCTCACCACGGCGATGATGGATCCGAAATGGTTGCTGGGATCCCCCACCGATTCTCCCGATTTCATCTGAGAAAGGTCGCCGTCGAGGAACAGGGCATCCGCGCAGCCGAGGAGGGAGAAGGCCCGGGCGAACTCGAAAAGGTTGGGAAATTTCGGTGAACGAAACTCCGTCATCACGAAGACGACGTTGCCTCGTTTGTCGATCCCGACCCCGTTCCGGTGCAGGCGGGAAGAGGAATTCTCCCGAAACGCGGGATGCAACTCTCCCTCCCGGAGCAGCAGAGGACCCGATTGGACGGCGTGGATCGGCCGCAGGCTGAGCGAGAGATATTCCTCGGAGGCGATCACCCTGGCACCAGTTTCGTCGATGAGAAACACACCGTTTGGTTTGAGAAAAAAGTTCCCCCTGCCCTCTCTGAGATTCAGAGGACGCAGCTCGACTCCCTCCTGAACGAGCAGACCGCTGGGAATCCCTCCGGGCTCGAAGATGCCGCCATTCATGAGGACGGCGGGCGTTTCTCCCCGGGCGAGGAGGTGCCGCACTGCCGCGGGAAAGGTGTGCAGCGGATCGCCATCGGCTCCCCGCCAGAGCACCCGGACCGATTCGGGTGGGACGACCAGGATATGGTAGGTGGCGCCGTCGATCTCCCTCTTCTCCGGGGAGATGGCGACGAGGGTTGCCGGCAGGAGAAAAATCCCCAGCATCAGGCGGAGCAGATCTGACCGGCATGTGCCCATGGAGGAATCATAACAGCTGGGGGCGGGAAGGCCATCCCAAAGGGCCCTCTGCCTGACATCCGAGGACACCGGCTGTCGGTCTCAAGAGACGGGATCACCCCGTCTGGGCGTGATAATCCTGGAGCGCCGCAACTTCCAGCTCTCTGTCCCTCTGGGAGGAGATGGCATTGAGGCTGGCGCGGGCGGCCCGGATCGTCGTGAGAATGGGAATCTGGGCGGAGAGGGCCGCCGATCGAATCTTGACCTCGTCGCGCCGTGGAGTGCGGCCTTTCGGCGTGTTGATCACGATGGCAATCTCGTCGTTCTTGATCATGTCCAGCACATTGGGACGTCCCTGGGCGAGTTTGTGGAGCCGGTGGACCGGGGTGCCTCCCTCCTCGATCCGGTCGGCCGTGCCCGAGGTGGAAAAGATGGTGAAGCCGAGTTCGCTGAATTGGCGCGCCAGAGAGACCGCCTCCTCCTTGTGTTCGTCCTGGACGCTGATGAAAAGATTTCCTCCCGAGGGAAGGCACGCTCCCGCGGCCATCTGAGCCTTGCCGAAGGCCATCCCGATGTCCGCATCGATCCCCATGACCTCTCCGGTCGACTTCATCTCCGGTCCGAGACTGATGTCGATACCGGGGAACTTGGCGAAGGGGAATACCGCCTCCTTCACGGAAAAGTGCTCGGGAACGATGGCTTCGGTGAAGCCCAGATCTTTCAGCTTCTCCCCGGCCATGACCTTGGCGGCCAGCTTGGCCAGAGGAACCCCGATCGCTTTCGAGACGAACGGCACGGTGCGTGAAGCCCTCGGGTTCACCTCGATGACAAACAACTCGTCGCCTTTCACGGCAAACTGGATATTCATCAGGCCGCAAACCTGAAGTTCGAAGGCGAGAGCGTGCGCTGCCCGGGTGATCTTTCCCTTCATCTCCTCGCTCAGGGAAAAGGGAGGAATGACGCAGGCAGAATCGCCGCTGTGGATACCGGCCTCCTCGATGTGCTCCATGATGGCCCCGACCACAGCTGTTTCCCCGTCGGCGATGCAATCCACGTCGACCTCGGTGGCGCCCTCGAGGAAATGATCGACCAGGACAGGACGTTCCGGACTGGCCTCGACCGCGCTCTGCATGTAGCGGCGCAGTTCCTCGTCGGTGTAGACGATCATCATGGCCCGCCCACCCAGAACGAAGGAGGGCCTGACCAGCACGGGATATCCGATCTGCCCGGCAATCGCCACCGCCTCATTCGGCGAAACGGCGGTTCCCGCGGGGGCCTGCTGCAGACCCAGTTTGTCCAGCAGGGCAGAGAAAAACTTGCGGTCCTCGGCGAGTTCGATGTTTTTCGGGGAAGTTCCGATGATGTTGCACCCGTGCCGCTCCATGTCCGCGGCGAGATTCAGCGGGGTCTGACCTCCGAACTGGACGATGGCTCCCCAGCAGCCTTCCTCCTCGTAGATATTGAGCACGTCCTCGAGAGTAAGGGGCTCGAAGTAGAGCTTGTCGCTGATATCGTAATCGGTCGATACCGTTTCCGGATTCGAGTTGACCATGATGGTCTCGAAATCCATTTCCTTGAGCGCAAAGGATGCGTGGACGCAGCAGTAGTCGAACTCGATTCCCTGGCCGATCCGGTTGGGACCGCCACCGAGGATCATGACCTTCCGTTTCTGGCTCTCGCGCGATTCGTTCTCCATCCCGTAGGTGGAATAGAAATAGGGGGTGTA
>CAZLUZ010000033.1:0-32068 GCA_964562825.1 uncultured Akkermansia sp. | reverse complement strand
CAGGCGCTCCTGGAGCTTCTCCCGATCGTAGTCGGAGGTCGTCTCCTCGATCTGACGACGGATCTGGGCAACCCGACCGCTGATCGCATCGGTGGTGCCTTCACCCTCGATGATGGTGGTCTCCTCCTTGGTGATCTTGATCGACTTGGCCGAGCCGAGGTCATCGACGGACACATTCTCCAGCTTGATGCCGAGGTCTTCGGTGATGACACGGCCGCCCGTGAGGATGGCGATGTCTTCGAGCATGGCTTTCCGGCGATCTCCGAAACCGGGAGCCTTGACCGCCACAACGTTCAGGGTTCCGCGGATCTTGTTCACCACGAGAGTCGCCAGAGCTTCGCCCTCGACGTCTTCTGCGATGATGAGGAAGGGACGCCCTGACTGGGCCACCTTCTCCAAAAGCGGGAGCATGTCCTTGAGGTTGGAGATCTTCTTCTCGTGAATGAGGATGAAGGGATTCTCCAGTTCGCAGACCATGTTCTCGGCGTCGGTGACCATGTAGGGGGAGAGATAACCCTTGTCGAACTGCATACCCTCGACAACGTCGAGCGTGGTTTCGATGCCCTTGGCTTCCTCGACCGTGATGGTTCCGTCCTTGCCGACCTTGTCCATCGCTTCGGCGATGATGTCGCCGATCTCGCTGTCCCAGTTCGCCGACACGGTAGCCACCTGGGCGATTTCTTTGGTGTCGGTGACCTCGGTGGAGATCTCCTTCAGACGCTGCACCAGAGCCTCGGAGGCCTTGAGGATGCCCCGCTGGAGGCTGATGGGGTTGGCGCCGGCGGTCACGTTGCGGAGGCCCTCGCTGTAGATGGCCTCGGCCAGCACGGTGGCCGTGGTGGTGCCGTCTCCAGCGATGTCGCTGGTCTTGGAGGAAACCTCTTTGATCAGCTGGGCGCCCATGTTCTCATACGGGTCGCTCAATTCGATTTCCTTGGCCACGGTGACTCCATCTTTGGTGATGGTAGGGCTGCCGAACTTCTTTTCCAGAATCACGTTGCGTCCTGCGGGTCCGAGAGTGGCCTTCACCGCCCGCGCAAGCTTCTTGGCGCCGGTGAGGAGGTGCTGACGTGCTTCTTCGTTGAATGTGAGTTGCTTAGCCATGTGTTTTCAGCTTTTTGGTTTTGGATGAAAAATAGGGGGTAACTCAGGAGAGAATACCGAGGATGTCGCTTTCGTTGAGGATGAGGCACTCCTGGCCGTCGATCTTGATCTCGGTTCCTCCGTATTTGGAGATCAGCACCTTGTCGCCCACCTTCACGGAGAATTCGACGACCTCGCCGTCTTCCTTCTTGCCGTTACCGAGTGCGAGCACTTCGGCTTCCTGCGGTTTTTCCTTGGCGCTGTCGGGGAGGAAGATGCCTCCCTCGGTCTTCTGTTGGTCCTCTTCGATTCGCTTCACGAGGACGCGTGTCCCGAGAGGTTTGAGTTCGCTAGCCATGATTTTGGATTCGTTTACGTTATGTTTTTCTTTGTGGTTGGTAAAACCCCGCAGGCGAAGAGAGGCGAACCCCCATATCGCCGCCAGGGATCTTATCCCCCCGGTCCCCACTGGGGGACCGGGGAAAAGTTCAGTCGGGAGATCAGGTTTTCTGGTCGTCCACGACCTCAAAATCCGCGTCGACCACGCTGCCTTTAGCCTGCTTGGGTTCTGATGAACCCTCGCCTTCGGGCTTCGCTGCTCCCGGCATGGGGCCATCTCCCGGTGCCCCTGGCGCCTGCTGGGCGGCAGCGGCGAGCTGGGCGAATTTTTGCTCCAGAGCGCTGCTCGCGGCCTTGATCTTCTCGGTGTCATTGGTCTTCAGGGCCTCCTCGACTTCGGTCAGGGCCGACTCGATCTCCTTCTTCGCATCTTCTGGCAGTTGATCGCCGAGGTCCGTGAGTTGCTTCCGAATCGTGTATACCGTGTTGTCGGCGACGTTTCGCGTCTCCACGGCCTCCATCCGGGCCTTGTCCGCGTCGGCAAACTGCTCCGCCTCGCGCTTGGCCCTCTCGATCTCGTCATCGCTCAGACCGCTGGAACCTTCGATCGATATCTTCTGCTCCTTTCCGGTCTCCTTGTCCTTCGCCGTCACGTTCAGGATACCGTTGCGGTCGATGTCGAATGTGACCTCGATCTGCGGAACACCGCGGGGAGCGGGCTTGATGCCGTCGAGTCGGAAGTTGCCCAGCATCTTGTTGTCGCTGACCATCTTGCGCTCGCCCTGGCAGACCACGATGTCGACCGAGGGCTGGCTGTCCGCCGCCGTGGAGAAGACCTGCGACTTTTTCGCCGGTATCGTGGTGTTCCGTTCGATCATCGGCGTGGCGATGCCGCCCATCGTCTCGATACTGAGGGTGAGAGGCGTGACATCGAGGAGGACGACGTCGCCCAGACTCGGGTCCTTGGCGATCACGCCGCCCTGAATCGCGGCACCCACCGCAACCACTTCGTCCGGATTGACACCCTGGTGGGGATCTTTGCCCGCAAGAGACCGCGCCGTGTTGATCACCTTGGGCATCCGGGTCATACCGCCGACGAGAACCAACTCGTCGATGTCGGAGGAGTTCACCCCCGCTTCCTTCATGCAGTCGATCACCGGACCACGGGTGCGTTCAAAAAGATGGTCCGTCATCTGCTCCAGTTGGGAGCGGGACAGGGTCTTCTGGATGTGCTTAGGGCCGGTCTGGTCCGCCGTGATGAAGGGGAGGTTGATCTCGTAGCTCTGCGAGGAGGAAAGGGCGATCTTGGCTTTTTCTGCCTCCTCCTTGATGCGCTGCAGGGCGTCGGGTTGGCCGGAAAGGTCAATGCCGGAATCTTTTTTGAACTCGCCGATGATCCAGTCGATGACGACGTTGTCCCAGTCGTCCCCGCCAAGTCGGGTGTCGCCATCGGTGGCGAGCACCTCGAAAAATCCCTCGTCGATTTCGAGGACGGAAATGTCAAAGGTTCCTCCACCCAGGTCGTAGACGGCGATCTTCTCTTCGCCCTTCTTATCGAGCCCATAGGCGAGTGCCGCTGCGGTGGGTTCGTTGACGATGCGTTCCACTTTGAGACCTGCGATTTCTCCCGCAGCCTTGGTCGCGTTGCGCTGCGAGTCGTTGAAGTAAGCGGGCACGGTGATCACCGCGGAAGTGATTTTCTCGCCGAGGCGAGCTTCGGCATCGGCCTTCAGTTTGCTCAAGACCATCGCGGAAATCTCCTGCGGGCTGTAGACCTTGGTCTCACCCCCGGCTTGAATCTCGATGTGCGCGTCTCCGTTGGGAGCCTCGACTACCTTGAAGGGCGTGTTTTTCTCTTCTTCGGAGAGTTCGGCAAATTTGCGGCCGATCAACCGCTTGGCCGAGAAGACGGTGTTTCTCGGGTTGGTGATCGCCTGACGCTTCGCCGCCTGCCCAACGAGGCGCTCTCCGTCCTTGTTGAAAGCCACCACCGAAGGCGTGGTCCGGGCACCCTCCGCATTTTCCAAAACGGTCGGCTGACCGGCCTCCATCACCGCCATACAGGAGTTGGTCGTTCCTAAATCTATTCCAAGAATTTTGCTCATAATCTCTGTTCCTTTCCGGGATTCGGCTCGAGGTACCGGTTGCTGCCCGACATCAATCGCTAGGAGCATGCCATACGGGTCAGGGAAGGTGTAAGTCGCTGAGGGTGAATGGGATGCGGCCCGTGACCCGGAAGTCGGGGTGGAGCGGTTTTCACCCAAATCGACGCGTATTGACCCAATGGGTGCGTCATTCTGACTCTCAGGGACGACATGACTCCTTTTCAGGAAAAGTCACGATCCCGGAGACGGCGCAGTTGAGCCTCGGCGCGCTCCAATCGGTCGATGAGGGCGAGGAGGCGGCGGACTGTGCTCATCCCGGCGCGGCGGCGCCCCCGAAGATCGGCGATGAGGCGGAGACGGCGAAGGGCGCCATCATCGAAGAAGGGTTCCCCGGACTCATCGCCGAGCCGCCGGACCTCGATCATCCCGCGGCGGACGCAATAGAGGATGAGGTCGCCGGGGAGTCCGCTCAATTCGGAGGCGGTGCGAAGGTCGAGCCGCCCGGGGCGGGCGATGTCGACTACTGGCGGGTGGGACAGTTCCCCTCTGTCATCTGCTTCTCGCTCAGTCATGAGACCTTGGATTGGTATCGTAACTCTCCGCGAGCCGTCGCCAGGCTTCCGCCTGGGTGTCGTCGGCCGATTCGGGCATGACGACTTTCAGCTCGATGAAAAGATCGCCGGAATCGCCCTCGATTGACGGGAGCCCGCGCCCCCGGACGCGGAGGGTGTCTCCGGGCTGAGATTTCGGGGGTACCGTCACCCGGATCTTTCCGTGGAGGGTGGGAATGACCGGTCTGGCACCGAGGAAGCATTGCCAGGGACGGATCTCGAGTTCGCGGTAAAGGTTCGGACCTTCGACGCGGTAGATCGGATGGCGCTCGTAGCGCACCCGGAGGAAAAGGTCGCCCGACTCGCCGCCGTTCCAGCCCTCGCCGCCGCGCCCCGCGCAGCGGATGAGTTGTCCCTCGGCCACGCCTCGCGGCACCCGGACTCGGATAGTGGAATCGGTGGCGCCGTCGGGTTTGCGGATCCGGATCTGTCGTTCCCCGCCATGGAGGACCTCTTCCAGCGACACCAGAATATCTGTTTCGATATCTTCGCCCCGCTCCGGCCCCCGGGAACGGCGGGGTCCGCCTCCGAATCCGGGAAATCGACCAAAGGGGTCGCCGGTGGCGCGGCGGCCGAACAAGCTCTCGAAGAAATCGCTGAATCCGGTGCTCCCGTCGAAATGGAAATCTCCCTCGGTCCCGCTGTAGTAACCGCCGGAGCCCGGCCAGTGGGGCGGTGGCGTGAAATCGCTGCCGTGTTTCCAGTTGGCGCCGAGGGCGTCGTAGGCCTTCCGCTTTTCCGGATCGCCGAGGACTTCGTAGGCCTCGTTGACCTCCTTGAACTTCTCCTCCGAGCCCGGGTCGTGGCTAACGTCGGGGTGGTATTTCCTGGCCAGTTTGCGGAATGCCTTCTTGATGTCATCGGAATCGGCGTTCCGATCCACCCCAAGCACCTCGTAGTAGTCGCGAAACTCGACGGACATCCGCTCTGCAGACATTATTCACTCCAATCGGCTCTCTGGCAAGGGACCAGGAGCGGTAGAAAACCTGATTGTCCTGAGTCCACGCCAGGTCGCTCCGTCCCCGTTCCGGCCCGTTGAGCCGGCTGGCGGCAACCTTTACTTGGCGAACGCAGAATTTCCGTCCAAGGTGGTGGCGTTTCATGAAAGCCCTTGCCAATTTCAACATGGACCATCCGGAATATTGGGTCGGAGTTGCGGTTGCCATCGTTCTGCTCGTGGCGGCGTTTTTTCTCTGGAGACGGCGTCTCGTCGTGGCTCGGCCGAACGAGTGGCTGTTGGTGATCAAAAATGGTAAGATGAAGTCCGCGGGAATCGGACTGCAGGCTTTCCGCGGCTGGAAGATGCAGGTCGTGACCTTTCCCTCCGCCATCCAGCAGATGGCTTTCCGGGCGCAGCAGGTCACCCGCGAGATGCAGGGTATCGAGGTCTCGGGATTCGTGGTCTGGACGGTGCTTCGCGAAGGAGACGGGCCGTTCCGCGCCTACAAATATCTCGAGGGCTTGAGCGATTCGGGCAAGTCGCCTGCCGCATCGGAGAACATCGCCCGGATGGCGGAATCCATCATCCGTCACCAGGTGGCGAACAGCACCATTCTCGAAGTGATCTCGCAACGAGAAGTGCTGCGCGACCGGATCCGGTCCGAGATGCAGGAGATCGTGAAAGGTTGGGGGGTCTGGTTGGAAACGGTCGAGATTACGGACGTGCGCATTCTCAGCCAGAATCTGTTCGAGGACATGCAGGCGTCCTACCGTCAAGAGATGCTGCGCGAGGCGGAGAGCATTCGCCTCCGCACGGAACGCGAGATCGAGGAACAACGGATCCGGCAGAATCTCGAATTGGGCAAACAGCGCGCCGAGGCCAGCGAGCAGCAGAAACTCCACGAGGAACAGCAGGCCCTGCAAAGGGAGAAGATGGCGGCGCGGCTGCTGGGCGAGAAACTTCGCATCGAGAGTGAAAACCTGGAGTACCGGCACTCGCTACAGAAATTGAAACAAGCCTACAAGATGGCCCTGGATTCGGTGGAAGCGGATCACGGAATCGAGCTTCGCCAGCGCGAGGTACGTGCGCTGGAGGGTAGTCCATCGGCGCAGCAGCTGGAGATCCTGCGAACCCTGGAGCGAATGAGCGAGAAACTGCCTCTCGAGCAGCTGAACCTCTACCATCTCGGCGGGGGGGCTCTGGACTTCGGCCGACAGATCCTCACCCAGCTCGGTGGGGAAACCGCCGCCGCGCCGGTCTCGCGGCAAGCGCAAACCTCCGCGGGTCCGGGCGGGCCGACCCCGGCGCCGGCCGAAGGCGCATTCTCGCCCCAGGGACAAGCTGCTCCGGCGTGGAGAACTGATGAGCCGGGTAGGCAGCCGGTACTTTCGGAGGAGCGCGGCTCGGATCCCAGGCCGCCCCGGGAAAAGTGGAACCTGGTCACGGTTCGAGCCGTCGTTCAGGGGCTCGACCCGCAGAACCGCGAGGTTCTCCTGAAGGGAGAAAGAGAAAAACTGCTCACGGTGAAGGCGAGCGAAAAGATCGATCTCGATGCCATCGATGTGGGGGATTCGGTGATCGCCGAATTCTGGTCGCACATGCACGCCGAATTCCGCGAGCCAACCGCAGAGGAGCGGGAGGAACCGCGAGTCGTGGTGGCGCCTGAGGGCGAGGCTCCGAATGGCTTTCCCCCGGGGACCATGGTGGGACCTGTCTTCCGCGAACTCGTCACCGTCCGAGCCATCGATAAGGGAAATCGCGTCGTCACCGTGACGGGGACCCGGGGCAAATTCATGGGGGTACCCGTCGACGATCCCTCTCAACTGGAGGGACTCACCGTGGGCGAACCGGGGGTGCTCACCTTCGCCGAACCCCTCGTCGTGGCGATGACCAAAATGAAAGGGTAAACGGCCCAATGCCGCTCCCTTCCTCCTACGCCGCGTCGATCTCCTCGTCTTTCAGCGTTTCAATGAGGGAGTTCAATTCCCGCAGGCGCATTTCACTTTCCCTGAGGCCTTCCTGGGCCGCATCCAGTTCCCTCTGGATCTCCCGCGAACATTCATCGGCGATTCGCTTGGGATCCCCGTTCCTTGCCGCGGCAAATCCCTCCTCGAAGATGCTCTCTTCGAAGGAATAGAATCCGGTGTCACCCGCACTCGTGATCGATCCGGATTCGGCCTGCACGGCTTCTATCGCCGCCAGTCGGTCGCTCGCCCGGATCTGGGTCGTCGGTTCGAGATCCTCGGCCGCAGATTCCTCCCGAATCCGGCATTTCAGCGAACCAAAACGCAGCATGTCCCCGGGGAATACCTCCTCTCGACTGAAAATCCGTCGGCCGTTGATGAACGTGCCGTTGCTGGAATCGCGATCCTCCAAGTAACATTGGCCCTCTTCGTCGAGAAGGAAACACGCGTGATAGGCGGAGATAAAATTCTCCTGAATCTGGATGTCGTTTTCCTCGTGGCGGCCCACCGACACCCGGGGTTTCGCGACGGTGTAATTGAACACTTTCCCGTTGGTCGAATTGATCAAGAACTGAAGCTGTAACATCCTATCCCCCGTCTCCACATGGTTGAAACCGCTTCCGATCGTCCCGCCTTGGTCTGCGGAACGGGCGCGCCCAACATGTGTCGGGGGACCGGAAACTTTACTTTATTTGTGCTTTGATATTCAATAATGCGAAAGTTTTCTCATTGCAAGATTGAAATCGGGATCGTTTTCGCGGCGAGAAACTCATCGCCGATCTCCGGGAAGAGGGTAGGCTTTGGGCATGACCGCCCTCAGCCGCCAGGCCTTCTGGCTCGCACCTTTGCTCGCCTTCGTGGGTGCCGTTTCCTACTTTCTCGTTTTTTCCCGTTTTCCCTCATTCCGGGATTTTCCCTGGGTCAATCTGCCGCTGGTCATGTTGGCCTTGGGGCTTTCCATCGCCGGGATTGGCCGGTTCTGGAATCCCTCGGGTTGGGCCCGGCGCTTGCTTTACGCCGGGGGGTTTCTCGTATCGCTTGTCATTGCGTCCGCTTTTCTCTGGTATCTCTTTGTGCAGTCTTACCGGATGCCGGGTCCCACCGCCAAGACCATGGGATTGGAGAGGGCGCCGGATTTCGCCCTCACCAGCGCGCGGGGCGAGCGGGTAAGCCTCGGGGATTACCGCGGGCGGGGAGTTGTCCTCGCCTTCTACCGGGGCTTCTGGTGACCCTTTTGCGTTTCCGAATTGCACGGGTTGCAATCGATCGACAGGGAGTTGGAGGAGATGGAGGTTTCGATTCTGGCCATCAGCGCAGATCATCCGGATAAGCTTGGAGAAAAGCTTTTGCCGGCGGGTTTTACCTTCCCCCTGCTGGGCGATCCCGGGGGGGAAGTGATCGAGGCTTACGGTCTCAGGCATCCCGGCGGTAATCCGCTGGGGGGTGATATCGCGCGTCCTGCGTTGATCTTCGTCGACCGTGAGGGAAGGGTGGCTCTGCGTCTGCTCACTGAGAACTGGCGAATCCGGCCGACTCCCGAGCAGATTCTTTCCGAAGCGAAGCGCGTGCTCGGACCGGGGCGTTCGTGAGAAAGGAAATGGGCGGGTTGCGGTGGTGCGTTTTCTGAGTATTTCAGATAGGAGCTCCCCGGAGAGGCGCCACCCCTGATTCCCTTTCCGCCCGACCCAGAGACTGCCCATGAGCCTCCTCAATACATTGCTGCTGCTGTTGCTTTTGCTCCTGCCCGAGGCGCCGGACGCGGGAGGCAGGGAGGAGCCCGCTCCTGCGGAGGAGGAGCAGCAGGAACCGCCGGCCGGCATCGTCGGGATAGCGATTCATAAGACCAAGGATGGGGCCTTGGTTCACCAGGTGCTCAAGGGATTTCCTGCGGCGAGGGCGGGAATCGAGAGGAATGACATCATTACCCATGTCGACGCGAAGGCGCTTGCGGATTTGCCCATGGCCGAGATTCAGAATCTGATCCGTGGCCAACCGGGATCGACCGTGATTCTGGAAATTAGGAAACGGGGAGGCAAGGCCGAGGTGTTGGAGTTGCGCCGCCAGGCTCAACAGTAGGGTAGAGGCAGGGGTCCCTCCTCCCAGGGGTCCCTCCTCCCGCCGTCCTGTCCCCTTATCGTCTCGCGACAATCGTCCTGTCCCCTGATCGCCTTACGCGGAACAATTGTCCTGTCCCCTTATCGCCTCGCGCGCGACAATCGTCCTGTCCCCTTATCGCCTCGCGACAATCGTCCTGTCCCTTTGCGGGGGAGGTGAGGGCTTTCGATAAGGAAAGGGCCGCGTTTCGGGTGTATCGGGTGTATCATCACGGCGGCGCAATGGGGCAGCGGGGCGGGAAACCCCACCTCCTATGGTGCCTGGATCGTCTCATGCTCGGAAAAACCACATCGCTGCAGATTCGGACGCCGGAGGGCGTTTCCTTCCATCTTCCCCTCGCCGGACCTGTTTCGCGCGGCCTGGCCCTGCTGGTCGACGGCGCCATGATAATCGCTATTCTCCTCGTCGTGAGCGGTCTGTTCGGTATCTTCTCCCAGTTTTTCTTCTCCATCCCCGTGCTCGGACGGGTGCTCGTCGATTTCACCGAGGCGGTGAGTATCCTCTTCACTTTCGCGCTCATCATGCTCTACGGAATCGTCCTTGAATGGGCGTGGAAGGGGAGAACCGTCGGAAAACGCCTCTTCAACTTGCGGGTGATCGACGAACGTGGGCTGCCCCTCGGCGCAGGCCAGATTGTCATCCGGAATCTGTTCCGCCTCGTCGACATTCTCCCCTCCCTCTTCTACCTCGTCGGGGGAATCTCCTGCGCCCTGACCAAGCGTTGCCAGCGCCTCGGCGACATCGCGGCCGGAACCGTGGTGATCCGCGAGGTGACCGTGCCCGAACCAGAGATCTCGGGACTGCTCGATGAGACGGAGAATTCTTTCGCCTCGGTGCCCCACCTCGAGGCCCGACTCCGTCATCTCGCCGGTCCCGAGGACGCCCGGATCGCGCTGGATGCCGTGTTGCGCCGCGAAGAACTGGGCAAGGAGGATCGATTGCGGGTCTTCCAAACCCTGGCGGACCATTTTCGGGAACTCACCGAGTTTCCCGAGGAAATCACCATAGGCCTCTCCGACGAGCAGTACGTCC
Source organism: uncultured Akkermansia sp. (assembly GCA_964562825.1). GTDB lineage: Bacteria > Verrucomicrobiota > Verrucomicrobiia > Verrucomicrobiales > DEV007 > Arctic95D-9. Next base: position 21,879 of record CAZLUZ010000033.1, on the reverse strand, counting down.
GCAACGTGGTCGACACCCTTTTCCGCCGGGCCATCACCTGACCGGCCCGTCCGCGTCGTCTCCCAGGCTTCGCAGGCGGTCTAGCATGTCGAGGAGATGCTCGGTCAGGGTGTCGGACGACTCGCGCTCAAAGCGGCAGGTCCCCAGCCAGGTCTCGTAGCCGCCCAGATCGAACTGCCGGGGATTGGGCAGATAGCCATAACTCCCGTTGGCCAGGCCGATGACCATGGTGTGAGGGAAAGGACTCTTCTCTTTGATCTCGAGTCCGATCTCGACCAGCACCTCGAATGGCAGCGAGACGATGGCCTGGTCCCCGATCCGGATCGCCTGGATCAGGACCTCCTCGGTGCGCTCGAATTCCGGAGAGGCAAACTCCACCGTCCGCGTCGCCACCGAGGTGGTTCGTTGATGAATTTCTTCGCGATCCTTCCTCGTCATCTCGAGCAGGCGAAGGGCCCGCGCTACCTCCTCCGCGCTCGGTTGCCGGTAGTTCAGGGTGACCTCCCGCTGCAACACGGCGACGGGGGGAGATTCGTCGTAGCTCTCGATTTTGCCGATCGCGCGCCACGCGGCGTCGGCCGTTTTGCTCGCCACGAGGCGAATCTGCTCGAAGGGGGCACGCGGCGGGCGTCGCAGGGTGAAGGGGAGGTTGTTAATGTCGCCGCTCGCCCCGTTGGTCATCAGGGCGACGAAAGGCGCGGCAGGACGGGCACCCGCGATGCGGTAGGGCATGATGCGGGAGAATTCACCGAAATAATCGGCCGACGCCATCCCGGTGGAGCGCCCGTTCTCATCGACGACCCGGGGAATGCCGCCCACATAGTGAAGCGCATAGTTCGCGATCAATCCCAGTGGTCTGCCCCCGCGGGTTCGGATGTCGATGACGCCGACCTCCGGGTCCACGGGGCCGGCCGGCTTCAGGAGGTCGGAGCCGCCACCATTGGTTCGGACCTGGTCAAATTCTCCCAGCGGATTGCGGGTGCCGATCGATCCTTCGCGCAGGAACCAGCGACGGTTTCTCACCTCACCCGGCTCCTCGTCGGAGGCAAACCCGATTTTGGCGGGCTCCCGCGACTCGATGGCCCGCACCAGGGCGAGAGCGATTCCCTCCCGGCGCAGCGTTTCGTAGGCGATGCGCCCGGGTGAACTGTCTCCTCCCTTCGCGGCGGAGTGGGTATGGGTGGCGCACACCAGCATCACCTCCGGGGGCCACCCCGTCTGCTCCGAGGCGATTCGCTTGGCTTCATCGGTCCAATCCCGGCCCACGCCGATGGCATCGACCAGCGCGATGGCGGCGCACCCGGTGTCATTCTGCAGTGCTATGGCCCGGACGTGGAGCGGATCGTGGACATGACTCGACCGCCCCGAGCGGAGCTGAAACGGCGTGACCGTCGGAGAGATATCCACCTCGGCCGTGCCGCAGAGGAGACCCTCGGCGGAGAGAGGGCCGGTGGTGGAGAGGAGGAGGGCGAAAGCCGCGGCCCGTGAAAGCAGGCGGTCGATGAAGAGACCATTCATGTCTGCCCGATAGCCTGAAGATTGCGCCACCGGCGATCAAGGCCGGAATCATGGTTGAGGGACGGCGTATTCTCGGGTAAAGGGTTGCGGTGATCGACCCGAGGAAATACTTCGACCACAACGCCACGACCCCGCTCTGCGCCGCCGCGCGGGAAGCCTGGCTGGAGATGGCGGATCGACATTGGGAGAATCCGTCGAGTCTCTATCGCGAGGCCGGCGAAGCGAGGCGTCACCTCGAGGACCTCCGCGAGGAAGTCGCCGAGGCCATGCAGGTCGACGAGGCCGAGCGAATCGTCTTCACCTCCGGTGCCACGGAGGCGAACAACGCCATGATGCGGCACTGGAGCCGTCGCCCCGGTAAAATAGCCCTTTCCGCAGTGGAACATCCCTCCGTCCGCGAAGCCGCGGCCGAGTACTTCGGTCGGGACAGGATCCTGGAGATTCCCGTCGACCCGCAAACCGGAGTGATCGATCTCGAGTTGGTGGAACGATGCGCCCGAGCGGAGGGACTCGCCGGAGTCAGCGTGATGGCGGCCAACAACGAAACCGGCACGCTGCAGCCCTTCGAGCGGGTCGCCGCGATCTGCCGAGAGAGGGAGATCCCGTTCCACAGTGACGCGGTGCAGTGGATCGGTCGGATGCCGTGGCCCGGGGATACGGTGATGGGGGCCTGCGCCGCCAGCGCGCACAAATTCGGCGGCCCCAAGGGGGTGGGCTTTCTCGTCCTGGACCAAGATTTCGAGGAGAGCGACTTCGTCGGGTTGCGTGGTGGACCTCAGGAAAACGGTCGCCGGGGAGGAACCGAGGATCTTCCCGGAATCGCCGCCATGGTCGCCGCGCTGCGTGCCGCCATTGGTGAAAGAGGGGGCGATTCCCGCGAGAGAGACCGGTTCGAGGAGCGTTTGAGAACATCCGGCGAGTATCGCATCGTGGGAGCGGCGGGTCCCCGGCTCCCCCATACCTCGATGTTCGTCGTGCCGCATTCGAAGAATTTGAAATGGCTCACCCGGCTCAGCCAGCGCGGGTTCGGCGTCTCCACCGGGTCGGCCTGCAGTGCGGGCCGGGGGAATCCCAGCACGGTAATGTTGGCCATGGGTCTGGATTTCGAGGCGATGGGAAGGGTCCTCCGGGTCAGCGGTGGTGCCGCACACGGGCCCGAGGATTGGGCGGCGCTGGCAGAGGCGATCTTCGAGGTGGAAAGGGAATTGCGCTCCAGCCCGTGACCCTGCCTTTCGACAGCAGTCTGCTCACCCTCCTGCTCGCTCTGCTGGGCGCGTTCTCGCTCGGCGTGTCGAAGACCGGCTTTCCCGGGCTCGCTCTGATCAATATTTTGATCATCGCCGAATGTTTCGGCGCAAAAGCCAGCGTCGGCATCATCTTGCCGCTGCTAATCGTCTGCGACCTGACGGTCTACCCTCTCTTCCGACAGTACGCGAGCTGGGGAAGGGTGCTGCCCCTGCTGCCCGCGTCCCTGGCGGGTCTTGCCATCGGCTATGTCCTCCTCGATGCCATCGATGAAGCGACCGCGCGGACGCTGATTGGCGGGATCATTCTTTTTCTCGTGTTTCTCCAGTTGCTGCGGCAGTTCCGGCGCGATTTCCTGCAGAACCTGCCTGACTCGCGGGGGTTTCTCGCGCTGGCGGGCCTGGGTATGGGCATCTCGACCATGATGGCCAATGCTGCCGGACCGGTGTATTCCGTCTACGCCCTCGTTCACCGGATGAGCAAGGAGGATTTTCTCGGAGTCGGGGCGCGGTTTTTCCTCCTCATCAATCTTCTCAAGGTGCCGCTGTTGGGAAATCTGGCCCTGATCAACGGCGAATCTCTGCGACTGAACCTGTTGCTCCTCCCGGGAATCGCTGCCGGGATCTTCACGGGGCGGAAGCTGATTCACCTCGTTCCCCAGAGGGTTTTCGAGGCCCTGCTCTACGTGTTTTCGTTGATCGCGGGACTCAGGTTGGTATTCCAGTGAGCTTCCCTCAGGAATCCCCCATCACCACGGTGCGCCCGGCCGTATCGTCCCACATCGCGAGCACGGTTCCCTTCGTGTCGGGATGCTCCACGAGCCACCGGGACAGGGGAACGGCGAGGAGTCTTTCCACGGCGCGTTGCAGGGGACGCGCGCCGTAGACCGGGTCAAAGCCCTCGCGCGCGATCACCTCGACTAGGGCATCGTCTACCCTCAGGTTCCGCCCCATGTCGCTGAGTCCCTCGCGGAGTCCGAGATCGGTGATCTCCTTGCGCGCGATCTCGACGATGGCATCCCCCGGCAGCGGTTGGAAAAATACAGTCTGATCGATCCGGTTGAAGAACTCAGGACGGAAAAAGGCCGTCACCGCGCCGGGGTCAACGGCGCCACCGGCGGTGGAGTCGGCGGATCGGGTGAACCCCATGTTGCCCGATCTGCCCGCGCCCAGATTCGAAGTCATCACGATCAGGCTGCTCTGGAACGAAGTCACTCGACCCAGCGGATCCATCAGGCGGCCCTCCTCGAAGACGCTGAGAAAGATGTCGAAGATCTCCTCGCTCGCTTTCTCGATCTCGTCGAGGAGGAGGATGCAGAACGGATTGGCCCGGACCCGTCTGACCAGATCGGAGGGCTCGCCGAATCGACTGCCCAGGAGACGTTCCGCCGCATCGAATCCGGCGTATTCGCTCATGTCGAGACGGATGATCCGGTCCCGCTTCGGTCGGTTGGGGAAGAGGTAGTCGCCCAGGCTCTGCACCATCTGGGTTTTCCCGACTCCCGTCGGGCCGCAGAAAAGGAGCACCCCGATGGGGCGGCCCGGATCGTTCAGACCGGTGGCGAACTTGGCCACCGAGCGGATCGTCGTGGCCACCGCGGCGGGTTGGGCGATGACGCGTCGGGAAAAGAAATCCCGCATCTCGTCCGGGTAGAAGGGGACATCGCCGTGGGTGAGAAATTCGGGGAGTCCGGAATACCGGGAAAAGGCGTCCTCGACCCGCGACTCCGTGATTTCCTCGGCTCCGTCGTCGTGGGCGCGGTCGACCACGCCGCCGAGAAACTCGATGACTTTCCCCGGGAAAGGCGCATAGGGCTGGAATCTCTGGAAGAGACCATAGGTGCGAGCGGCCGCGGCGGGGCTGAAGATGACCCGATCGTTCCTCGTGTGGCTCTCCGCGGCGAACTGGAGAATCCGCTGAGCCCGGGCCGGGTCAAAGGGAGCCAGCTGGAAGATCTGGAGCTGGTCGGTAAGCCCGGGGAGCGTTCTCTCGCAGGCATCGAGTTCCTCGGGAGTGGCCTCGACGACGAGCCGCAACTCACCGTGCTGCAGATAGGGGGTGAGAAAGGCGGCCAGGCTGCTTTCCGGGGTGCCGCCGCCGAGTCGGGTCAGCTCGGAGAGACTCTCCACGCAGAGCACTCCCTCGAACTGGGCGAGCTGACGGATCACCTCCTCGAGCCGTTCCTCCCACTGCCCGAGCCATCGCATGCCGGCGATCAGGCGGGCGCCGCTGCTCATCCAGAATCGCCTTTTTTCTCCGGCCTGGGCGGACTGCCTCTCAACGGCGCGGACCGCCTCCACGAGCACGGATGTCTTGCCGCAGCAGGAGGGCCCGGTGAGACAGACACTGGTCTGGTCCTCCAGCAGCACCCGGGTGAGCTGGTCCACCTCCTCTTCCCTCTCCCAGGTGTTGGCCCCGGCGCGGAAGGAGTCCCCCCCGATGTGTTCCGCCACATCGGATAGAGGCGGAATCTCGCGGCGTTGGAAATTGCGAGCCGATGGCTCCTTTACCGTGACCGTGATCTGCTCGAGCTCCACCGGACCGGGCTGAAGATAGCGCGACAGCTCCGCGGGCGATTTACCGGCGAGCATCTGCTGGGCGATGTGGATGCCCAGCTTTTCGTAGCTGTCCTGCCGGTGGTAGTCGAAGAAAACGCCGAGCGAGGGCAGAAATCCCACCGGGGTGCCGTTCGTCCGCATCCCGATGACGCAGGGCATGCGGAAACCGACGGCCAGCCGGCACGGGAATCTGCGGCGCTGGTGGTGGTATTCGGGCAGAATGGAAAACTTCAGGGTGCGCAACTCGGCGGAAATGAAGTCCGGTTCGAACAATCGCCAGGAATCGGTCCGGGAAAGGTAGGCGAAGTATTCCTTGATCTGGGCCACGGCATCCTTGACCGAAGCCGCCGTAACCACCAGATCGTCGTAGCCGTCGTCAACCACACGGACGGTCACGGCGTCTTTCCCCGATTTCCAATGGCAAATCGGCAGTCGGTAGATGGTGGCCAAGGTCCCCGGGGTGAGGTTGAGGAAGGGTTTCGGCGTCGTGGGACGGTCAGATCATGCCCAGCTTCATCTTGCCTTCCTCGCTGATCATGTCCTGGTTCCACGCGGGATCCCAGACCAGGTCCACTTTCGCGTCGTCGATCTCCTCGAGCATCAGGATTTTGGACTGGGCGTCCGCGGCGATGGTGGGGCCCATGCCGCAACCGGGAGCGGTCAGGGTCATCTTGACCTCGACGTTCTTCTTGCCGCCCTCCTCCTTGATCTGGCAGTCATAGACGAGGCCGAGATCGACGATGTTCACCGGAATCTCCGGGTCGAAAACCATCTTGAGTTGTGCCCAGACGGCGCTCTGCAGATCGCCGCGCTCCAGGGCGTCCTGGGTCTCGCTGCGCTTATCCTTCTCCGCCTCGAGATCGATTCCCAAGGCATCGGCGTTCTCGGATTTGATCCTGGCAAGACCGGACTGGGTGGCCACCGTGTAGGTTCCGCCGAGGGCCTGGGTGATCATGACCCGGGTACCCTGAGGCAGCCGGATGGAGTCGCCGCTGGGGATCTGGATGGCTTCGACTTCGCGAGTCAGTTCTATTTCTTTGTGTGTCATAGTGTTTTCAGCCTAGAGGCTCCGGGGGCACTGCAAAGTTTTTCCGACAAAAAAATTTCCTACGACTTCGACGGACGGTTCCCTGCGGCGGGGCGTCCTGCACTTTATTTGTCATCTTCGAGGATGACCTTGATGCCCCCTTTGCGGAGTGCCGGGGTTTGGGGTGGGGCAAAGCTACTCACGAGAGTCGAGCTGTGGGCACTCACCACCGGGGCCGGGGACGCCGCGGGGCCGGGGCAGTCCCCTTCCAGAGCTTGTTTCAGGGCGCCCTCCACCATCTGTCCGCAGTGAATCTTCATGGGAGGCAGGGGTCCCAGGGGACGGGCGAGCGCCTCGGAATCCAGAGCCGCCGCCTCCTCCACTGTCTTGCCCGCCAGCATCTCGGTCGCCATGCTCGCCACGGCGATGGCGGTCTGGCATCCGAAACTCTGGAAGGAAGCCCGATCAATGACCCTCTTTCCGTCCTTCTCCGTGAACTTCAACCACATCCGCAGCATATCCCCGCAATCGGGGCTGCCCACGGTGCCCACCGCATCGGCGTCGCTCATCTCCCCCATGTTCCGGGGATTGGCGATGGCCTCCTGGATCTTCCTTTCGACGTCCTCGTTCATGCCTCTTCGTCCTCGAACTCTACGCGGTACCGCGGCAGGGAGGGGTCGGCCTCGGCGGCATAGGCGTCGATTCCACCGCGGAGGGCCCGCGTTCTCGCAAAGTCGTGACCCAGCAGATAGGCGGCCGCATCGAGGCAGCGATCTCCGCGGTGGTCGTAGAGGACGATGATCTCCTCCTTGTTGCCCCGGGCAAAGACCTCCTGCAGCCGGTCATTGCTGAAAAGCTCGGCTCCGGGCAGCCGGACTGCGTCGAACTCTTCGCGCGTTCTCAGATCGAGCAGCCGGATCGGTGCTCCGCTATCGATGAGTTCCTTCAGGGCCGATGGTTCGAGCAGGATCCTGCGGTCCTGCTCGTGGGAGGAATGGATGTGAGCGATAACCTGGTCGACCGGCAGGTTCTCATTGCGCTCGCAGACCTCGGCGAGGGTTTCGTCGTCGCGATAGCTGCAGCTCTGACAGCCGCCGATGTGGTATCGGGCGAAGAGGGCCCGTTTCGCTCCGGGGAATTGTTCCAGGATCTCTCCCATGGGGGTGTCTCCGCTGATGCTGATCTGGGGTTCTAGAGTGGAGGCCATGTTTCGAATATGGATCAACTTCGACCCCTGGTCAGGGAAAAATGGGGCGCGCCATCGCGAGAGGTGGGTTACCCCCAGGGAAAAGGTTTGAATACCGGTCGCATCTCGCGATAGGAGAGGGGTCATGAAACTGATCGAACGTCTTTTCTCTCTCGAAGGCCAGACCGCCGTGGTGATTGGCGGCACGGGAACACTCTGTGGCGTTATGGCTCGCGGTCTCGCCGAAGCCGGAGCCCACGTCGTCGTGGCGGGACGCAGCGAGGAAAAAGGCGATCAGCGGGTCGCGGAAATCGTGGCGGCGGGAGGCAGCGCCGAATTTCAAGCCACCGATGTCGCCTCGCGCGATTCGCTGGAGAAATTGCTCGAGACCTCCCTCGCCCCACGGGGGCAGGTCGATATCCTGGTGAACGGAGCGGGGGTCAATTCGGCCACGCCGTTCTTCGAAATCGGGGACGAGGAATTTGCCCGCATCATGGATATCAATCTCGGCGCCATCCTCCGGAGCTGTCAGGTGTTCGGGCAGAAGATGATCGATCAGTCGGAGGGCGGATCGATCATCAACATCGGCTCCATTTCCGGACTGGGACCTCTCAGCCGGGTGTTTTCCTACTCCGCAAGCAAGGCGGCGGTGCACAATCTGTCGAGGAATCTCGCCCGGGAATGGGCGGAAAAAAGGGTTCGGGTCAACACGCTGGTTCCGGGCTTCTTCCCGGCGGAGCAGAATCGCAAGGTGCTCACCGAGGATCGGGTCGCCGCCATCATGGGGCACACCCCGGCCCGGCGTTTCGGCGACCCGAAAGAACTGCTGGGTGCGACTCTCCTCCTCGCGTCCCGTCAGGCGGGTTCTTTTGTCACCGGGATCGAGATGATCGTCGACGGCGGTTTCTCCGCGATGTCGATCTGATCCCGGTCAGGGTGCGCGGAGTGGGGACGGCGCGGGCTAGTCTCGCCGCGTCGCCGTGATAATACGGTAGGGTCCGGAGTCCTCCGGAGTATCGACCTCGACGGCAAAGCCGCACTCCTCGAGATCGCTCCGCACCTCCGGCAGGAGGAAAGTGAAATAAAACATGATGAAAGGCGGGCGGACGATCAGGTTGCGCAGGTGCATGGCGGCATTGAAGGCGTGGCCCAGCCAGAAAGCCGGCGTGACGGGCGAAGGACGTCGTCCCGAGATGAAGACAAAGCGTCCCCCGGGTCGCAGAGAACGGTGTACCCGGCGAAGAAAATGCCCCGCGTCATCGCCGACGAAGTGACCCAGCGCCCCGAAGCAGGTGGCCACGTCATACTGGCCGTCGAAAGGCATCTCCAGCACGTCGCCGTGCACGAACTCGAGTTCGGCCTCACCGGTGGCATCGGCGAGGAGTCTTTCGGCTTCCCGGAGCATTCCCTGGCTGAAGTCGATGCCGGTCACCTTCTCCGAGGCCAGGGGGCGCAACATCCGCATCCCGGCGCCCGTGCCGCAGCAGAGATCCAGAGCACTCCCGATAGGACGGCGCTCCAGGATGCGCCCGGCCGCGTCGATGAGGTGTTGTGGGGTGCGATAGGGGGTGAACTCGAACTTCGGCGCGAGCAGGTCGTAGCCCCGTTCCGTCGAGGAAAGACACTGCTCCACCTGCTCCAGGAAGGTGGGTCCCTTGGGGTGAAACATGGCGCACCGCGTGATTTGGTCCGGGTTTCGCGCGGTGGTCCCACTCAGATCACGCGATCGTTGCCGCCATCGACGTGAATCTGGGCGCCGGTGGTCTTGCCGAAGAGCGGGCTGGCCATGGCCGCGACCATCTGACCGACGTCCCTGGACTTGATTTCGGTTTTGAGCAGGTTGCGCGTCTTGTATTCCTCCACCGTCATGTTGTAGCGCTCCGCGGAGCGCTGCAGGTTCTCCGGGGTCCAGAGCTTGGTATCGAACACCGCGTCGGGATGGATGATGTTGCACCGCACCCCCGAGGGAGCCAGCTCCAGCGCCGCGACCCGGCAGAGCTGGGTGAGGCCGGCCTTGGCGCACGAGTAGCTGGCGGCCCCGGCTCCCGGGGCGTTGACGTTTCGTGAGCCGACCAGCACCACGGCGGGCTCGCCCAATCCGAGCTTGAGGTAGGGGATGGCGTATTTCAGAAGGATCTGGTGGCTTGTCAGATTCACCGCGATCGACTTGTCCCAGTTCGCCTGCTCCAAGTTTTCGAGGTAGGCGCCCGCGGTGAAGATACCGGCGTTGCTCACCAGGATATCGAGGCCACCGTAGTCGCGGATCACGGTTTCGATCGTTTCCCGCACCTTGCCTTCGTCGGTCAGATTCACCACCGCACTCGCCCCTCCGATCCGGGCCATCTGTTCCTCGATCTCCGGGCTCAGGTCGATGCCGATCACCTTGGCCCCCTGCTCGGCCAGTGCCTCGGCGCAGGCAAATCCGATCCCGGCGGCGGACCCGGTGACTACGGCGACTCGGCCCTGATGAACCGGGGCGTTGCCGCCGCGTCGCAGCTTGGCCTGCTCCAGCTCCCAATACTCGATGCGGAAAAGATCCTCCGGGGGGAGGGCGCGCCAACCGCCTTCGAAGGCGGCTTCGGTCAACTGGATGGTCCTCCAGGTCTGAGTGACGATATCGCGAACCACTCGGGCCTCTTTCTCCGTGGCACCGAAGCTGACGACTCCTTTGCCCGGCCAGACCGCCCAGCGGGGATCGGGGCTCAGCATGGTCTCGCCCCGGTTGTGCGCCTCGAAATAGTCGCGGTAGTCCTCGGCGAAGCGATCGAGGGATGCGACGATGTCCTCTCCGATGATCACCGGCACCCGCTTCGTCCGAATGGTGTGATCCGGCGTCAGCGGTCCCCTCGTGGCGAGGGTGGAGACGTCCTCGCGGACGGAGAAACCCACGGCTTCATCGCTCCGGTCGAGCAGGGCGATCACCGGACATCCCCGCAGCTGACCGACTCGCTGTCTCATTTCAGCGAGACCGGGGAGATCTTCGGTGGCGGGAGAGGCGGGGAGAGCGAATCCAACCGTCTTGGCCGCGAGGTACTGCTCTGCCTGGGTGACCATCTCGACCATCAGTTCGTAGCTGGTCCGGGGATCATCGTTGAAGGTGAAGATGCCGTGATTCATCAGGATGATGCCATCGATGGAGTGGGCCTCGACGGTTTCGAGAAGCCGCGCGACTTCGCGCGCCAGGTCGAAGCCGGGCATCACGTAGGGCACGGTGAGGATCCGGTCGCCGAAGACCTCGCGGACGGCTTGCTCGCCTCCGGCGTGATTGGTCAACGCGATAATGGCGTTGGCGTGGGTGTGATCCACGTATTTGTGGGGAATCACGGCGTGGAGAATCGCCTCGATGCTGGGGGTGGGAGCGTCCGGATCAAGCATGGCGGCCCGCTGCTGATTGACCATGACCGGATCGCTCAGGGACTCCAATTTCGCCATGGCGAGCAGGGCGTCCATGCGAACCGGAGAAAAGCCGGCCTCCTCGATGGTGGCGAGGTCCCAGCCCGAGCCCTTGATGTAGAGGACGTCGACCGGATTGCCGAAAAAATCGTTTTGCCGAATCTTCACCGAGGTGTTCCCGCCCCCGTGGAGCACGAGCTCGGGGCTGGCCCCGAGAAGCCGAGAAGAATATACCCGCAGGGGGAGGTCTCCGGCAAAGCTTGCCGCATCCTGGTCGGACCAGAGTGAATTCATGGGATCGTAAAATATCGGGCTCCGCAGACCCCTGTCGGAAATTGTTCGACAATCCTAAGCAACCGATAGATAGATGCAAGCCACGCGATGAGCGATCGAGGGGTTTTTATCAGTTTCGAGGGTTCCGAGGGTTGCGGAAAATCCACCCAGATCGAGCGGCTCGTCGCTTTTCTCGCGGAATGCGGACGCGAGGTCCTGGTAACCCGCGAGCCGGGCGGGACCGTCGTTGGCGAGAGGATCCGGGACTTGCTTCAATTCACTCCGGAGGCCGTGGCCATGACCGACGAGACCGAGCTGCTGCTTTTCGCGGCCAGCCGCGCCCAGCTGGTCCGGGAGGTGATCCGACCCGCCCTGGCGCGGGGAGACTGGGTCGTCGCGGACCGGTTTCTCGATTCGACCACGGTCTACCAGGGAGTCGGGCGAGCCCTGGAGTCCGGTGTGGTCGCCCGCATCAATGCCTTCGCCGTGGGAGAGACCCTGCCCGACTGGACCATCCTTCTCGATATGGATGCCGCCGAAGCCCACGCCAGGGCCATTCACAGCCGGGGCGACGGAGCCCGAGACCGCATCGAGGACCAGCCACTCGATTTCTTCGAGAAAGTCCGGGCGGGCTACCTCGGGCTCGCCGCGGAGGAGCCCGAGCGGATCGAGGTTTTCGACGCCTCCTGGCCCATCGACGATATTGCCGCCCGAATCCGACGCCGGTGCCAATCGCGCTTCGCCGGCATCCTCGCCAGCCCGGTCAGATGAGTTTTCCCAGGGAGAAAGCACTGGAATTGATCGATCGAGCGGCCGCCAACCGCCGCCTCGCTCACGCCTACCTTGTCACCGGACCCTCGGGATCGGGGAAAGAGGCCGTGGCGGTTCACCTCATCGGGATGACGCAGGCCCAACCGCCGCCTCCCGGAGCGACGCTGGAGAGTCTGCGCGGCCCGACCACCGTGGTGTTGGGACCGGAGTCGAAATCCCGTCGCATCACCGTGGAATCGATCCGTGAGGCCGAACATGTCCTCCATATGAGGGCACCCGCGGGGGTCACGAAATTCGCCGTGATCCAGGACGCCGATTGCCTCACCGTCCCGGCGGAGAATGCCTTTCTCAAAACGCTGGAGGAGCCGCCGCCGCAGAGCCGACTCATTCTGGTGACGGCGAAACCCGAACTTTTGCTGGAGACGATTCTCTCGCGCTGCATTCGGATCGATTTGATGGGAACTCCTGGAGCGGCTTCCGTCCCCGAGGGGGTGCGGCCTTTTCTCCGAGCGCTGGAGAGTCACAGCTGCTCCGGAATCCGGGGGGTATCGGGCGCACTCGGTCTCATGGCGGCCTTCTCTGCCCTGCTCAAGGAGGAGAGAGCCGAGGTGGCGCGGGCGAATGATGCCGCGTTCAAGGAGGAGTGCACACGTTACCAGAAGACGACCGAAGGCAGATACCTGAAGCAGCGCGAGGAGTATTACCGGGCGCTGACCGAGTCTCATTACCTGCTGCGACGGAACCGGCTGCTCGAATTCCTCCTCATGTGGTTCGCCGACGCCCTGCGGGAGCAGAACGGCGTGACGCATCGGGACCTGCCGGATTTTGCGAGGGGGACCGAGGCGCTGGCCCGCCAGGTCAGCACGGACGAACTCTCCCGCAAGGTGGAGGCGGTGGACGAACTGCGCGGTCACCTGAACACGAACGCCCAGGAGGCCCTGGCCCTCGAGGTGGGATTCATCCGCGCCTTCGGTTGATGCGGTTCATTCAGCGGATTTTTGCCGACTCCCGTCGCTATCCGCAATGAGTTCTGGTAGAATGCCGCGAAGGAAGAGCGGGTCTCGACCGGGACACCGCGCCCCGAGCGATGAAATCGACCGATATTCCCAGACCGGAAGAGGCGAACTGGCATCAGCTGGAGGCCAGCGAGGTGACTCTCCTGCTGCGCTCGGACCCGCAGACCGGCCTGAGTCTGCGCGAGGCGGCGGATCGGCTGGAGCACTACGGTCCAAACGCGGTGAGCCAGCGGCGGGGTGTTCCCGCCTGGAAGCGATTCCTCCTGCAGTTCAACCAGCCCCTGGTTTACATCCTGCTGATCGCCAGCGGGGTCACCGCCGTGTTGCACGAGTGGGTCGATTCCTGCGTGATTTTTGGCGTGGTGGTGATCAACGCCATCGTCGGTTACCTGCAGGAAGCAAAGGCGGAGCGCGCCATCGAGGCACTGAGCCGTCTCGTGCGTACTTACGTCACCGTGCGCCGGGGAGGACGAAAGCTCCGCATACCCTCCGCGGAGGTGGTGCCGGGAGATGTGGTGCTCCTCCAGTCCGGAGATCGTGTCCCGGCAGATCTGCGCCTCTTGCAAGTCTACAACCTGCATTGCGATGAATCCGCCCTCACCGGCGAATCGCTCCCCGTGGCCAAGCATCCCGATCCTCTGGACGGAGACATCGCCCTCGCGGACCGTCGCAATCAGGCTTTCGCCGGAACCCTGGTTACGGCGGGACAAGGAGAGGGATTGGTCTGGGCCACCGGCGACCGCACCGAGACAGGACGGATCGCGTGGCTGATTGCCGAGGCTGTGGACATTTCGACCCCATTGACGCGCAAGATCTCAGAGTTCAGCAAGCTGTTGCTCTGGATCATCCTGGGATTGGCCGGTCTGACCTTTGGTGTGGGGGTTCTGCGCGGCGAACCGGCCATTGATATGTTCCTCGCGGCGGTGGCGTTGGCGGTGGGTGCCATCCCGGAGGGACTTCCCGCCGCCCTTACCATCGTTCTCGCCATCGGCGTCGGTCGCATGGCCCGCCGCCGTGCCGTGATTCGGCGGCTGCCGGCCGTCGAGACCCTCGGGAGCACCACGGTGATCTGCTCGGATAAGACCGGGACGCTCACGGAGAACCAGATGACGGTTCAGGAGGTCTATGCCGGGGGACGAACCTACGCGCTTGCCGGCACAGGGTACCAGCCCGAGGGCGAGATTTGTCTGGACGGGGTTCCCGTCGATCCCGCGGAGCACCCGGCGCTCCGAGAGTGTCTCCGGGCGGGTTCCCTCTGCAACGAGTCGCAGCTGGTGATCGAGGATGGCGTGCCCACGGTCCAGGGTGATCCGACCGAGGCGGCCCTCCTCGTGGCCGCCGCCAAGGCGGGCCTGATCCGCGAGGAACTCGTCGAGGTCGCTCCCCGCATCGACATGATCCCTTTCGAATCGGAACACATGTTCCGGGCCACCCTCCACGGGGGAGGAGGAGAGGGCCGCGTCATCTACAAGATCGGAGCGGTGGAGCGCTTGCTCGACCGCTGCGATGAGGGGCTCGATCCCACCGGTGAACCCGTGCCCCTCGACCGTGGGGAGGTCCGCGAGGTGGTCGAGGACATGGCGCGGCGGGGGCTGCGGGTTCTGGCCTGCGCGAGACGTCACACCGAGGGCGATCACGACCGGCTGGGGCACGAACATGTGCGCGAGGGGATGACGCTGCTCGGTCTGCAGGCGATGATCGATCCGCCCCGCCCCGAAGCGATCCGGGCGGTGGCCAACTGCCGCCAGGCCGGTATCCAAGTCAAGATGATTACCGGGGATCACGCGGTCACCGCAAAGGTCATCGCCGACCGGATCGGCCTCGCCTCCCGGGGGGATTCCGATGCGATCACGGGCGCCCAACTGGAGTCGGTGCCCGACGAGGATCTGCCCCGCGTGGCGGAGGAGACGGAAGTGTTCGCCCGCGTCGCGCCGGAGCAGAAGCTGCGCCTGGTCCGGGCCCTGCAGTCGCGGGGGCATATCGTGGCGATGACCGGGGACGGGGTGAACGACGCCCCCGCCCTGAAGCAGGCGGACATCGGAATCGCCATGGGTTTGGCGGGCACCGAAGTGGCGAAGGGCGCAGCCGACATGGTGCTCACCGATGACAACTTTGCCAGCATCGAGGCCGCGGTCGAGGAGGGGCGCAACGTCTTCGACAATCTGACCAAGTTCATCGTGTGGACGCTGCCCACCAACATCGGGGAGGGGGGCATCATTCTCGTCGCCGTCCTGCTGGGGCTGAATCTGCCCGTCCTGCCGGTGCAGGTCCTCTGGGTGAACATGACCACGGCTCTGCTTCTTGGGCTCATGCTGGTGTTCGAGCCGAGAGAGTCGGGATTGATGCGGCGCCCGCCGCGAGATCCGGCACGGCCTATCCTGACCTTCCCCCTCTTCATGCGGACCGGGCTCATCTCGCTCTTCATTGTTCTGGGAGGCTTCTGGTTGTTTCACGACGAGATCAGCCGAGCCGGCGAGACCGAGGCGGAGGCGCGTACCGCGGTGATCAACACCATCGTTTTGGTGGAGGCGGCTTACCTTTTCAGCTGCCGTTCGCTGACCCGGTCCCTCTTCGCCATTGGCCCCCTGGCCAACCGGCTGGCGCTGTTGGGGGCTTTGGGGATGGTGGCGCTGCAACTGCTCTTCACCTATGCGCCGGTGATGAACCGACTCTTCCAGAGCGCCCCTCTGGGCGCGGACGCCTGGTTAAGGATTGTCGGTGTGGCGCTGCTGTCCTTTTTCGCCGTGGAAGGGGAGAAGTGGCTTCGCTTCGGCCGAAGGTCACGGTCGGAGGGGTCCTTCGACTGATGGCCCACGGGAAGTTCCAGCGGATGCGTGCCTTGGCAGCTTGTGGGTCGGGCGGGAGGCTACCGCGATGAATCGACGACAAGCCCTCGTTCTCGGCTCGGGAGTCCTGCCCCTGGCCACTGCCTCATTTTGGAAAGTCGACGCCGCCGAGGCGATCCCGAACCGCCTCGGGGTCACCGATTGGTCGATCGGTGGACGCGGCACCCTGGACGCCTTCGAGGCGGCGGGCCGGTCCGGGTTGGACGGGCTGCAGATCAGCTTTCTGCCCGAACCGAATGCCGCCAGAGGGGAGTATGACCTGCGGTCGGCAGAGGACAGGGAGCGCGTCAGGGCTCGGTCGCAGCAGTCGGGAATCGCCATCTCCTCCACGGCCATGGGAGTCTTCAACCGGAGTCCCTTCAAGGAGGTCCCCGAGGCGATCGAATGGACCCGAGCCGGGATCGAGGCCACCCGGGCAATGGGATGCGACGTCATGCTGCTCGCCTTTTTCGCCAAGAACAACCTGAAAAACGATCCGGAAGGAACCGCGGCCACGATCCGCAGGCTGAAAGAGGTAGCGCCTTTCGCCGAGGACCAGGGGGTCACGCTCGGGCTCGAAACCACTCTCGACCTCGCGGAACACCTGCACATCATCGATTCGATCGGTAGCCCCGCGGTGCAGGTGTATTACGACCTGGGAAACTCGCACCACAGCGGCTATCCCATCGCCGAGGAGATTCGGCAATTGGGTGGGGAGCGCATCTGCGAGCTGCACTGCAAGGATCGCAAGGGCGGAATCTTCGGCGCCGGCGAGGTGGATTTCGCAGAAGCCCTCGCCGCCCTGCGGGAGATCGGCTACGCGGGCTGGTTCATCCTCGAGGGCCCCTCGGGCAAGGGACTCGACGCAGTCGAAACGATGCGCCGAAACGGCGACTTTTTGAGGCAGGCGGGGTATGCTCCCGCGCAATCCTGAAACGGGGGGATCACGATGAAGAAGAACGCATTTACCTGGCTCGCCTCCCTGCTGCTCGGTGCGATCCCCGCCGATCTCTCCGCTGGCGACTGGCCCCAGTGGCGCGGAGAAAAGAGGGATGGCATCTGGCGGGAGCAGGGTCTTATCGAATCCTTTCCCGAGGACGGTCTCGCCCGAGCCTGGGCGTTCGAGGTGGGACCGGGTTATTGCGGCCCCACCGTGGCCGGGGACCGGGTCTACCTCATGGACCGTGGCATCGACCCCGCCGTCGAGATGGAGAGGGTGCTGTGCGTCGATCGGGTCACGGGAGAGGAGGTCTGGTCCTTCGCCTACCCTTGCGTCTACGAGGACGTCGCCTACGACCTGGGCCCCCGGGCCTCGGTGACCGTGGCAGACGGAAGGGCCTTCGCCCTGGGCACCATGGGGCACCTCCACGCCCTCGATGCAGCGTCGGGCGAGGTGATGTGGAAACGGCACCTGATCGAGGAATTCTCCGCCGAGGTGCCCACCTGGGGAGTGTCGGCGGCGCCGCTCGTGGCCCATGGACGAGTCATCGTGCAGTCGGGAGGAACCGAGGGGCACTCGCTGATTGCCATCGACGCAAAAACCGGAGCCGAAGTCTGGAGGGGACCCGCGGACCTCATGACCTACTCCGCACCGGTGATCCCTCCCCACGCGCCGGACACGGTTCTGGTGTGGGCGGAGCAACGGCTTCGCGCTCTCTCCATCGGCACAGGTGAGGAAATCTGGTCTGTCGAGATACCGAAGACCCGACCCTGGGCCGCCACGGTGCAGTCCCCGGTGTTCAACGACCGGGGCGATGCCTTCCTTCTCAGCGATTTCAATCGAGGCACGCGCCGGTTCGACCAGGACGGAGAGGGGTGGAAGTTGACCTGGCACGTCCAGGGAAAGAACGAGCGAAACACCGAGGGCCTCCATTCCCTGATGGGCGCGCCCGTCTGGTTGGACGATCATTTCTACGGCGTGGACAGCTACGGCGTTTTCCGCTGCCTTCGGGCGGAGGACTCCGGTCGCGTCTGGGAGTCGGAGGCGGTGGTGCCCCAGGGCCGCTGGGCCACCGCGTTCGCTGTGCGCCAGGGGATGGACGGTGGGCGCGTCTGGATCGTCAATGAAGTGGGTGAGTTGATTCTCGCCGATCTGTCCCCCTCGGGCTACCGGGAACTGGACCGGACACAACTGATCGAACCCACTCAGGAGTTGCGCCAACGCGAGCACCCCATCGTCTGGAGTCACCCCGCGTTCGCCCACCGGCACATTTACGCGCGAAACGACCGCGAACTCATCGCCATCTCACTGGCCGACGACGGACCCAATGCCCCCCGGCGCTGAATCCCGGGCGCCCGGCTCGGTCGACATTCACCGGGACTCGGTCGACATTCACCGGGACTCGGTGAACATCACTTTTCGCAGGAAATGATACACTTCGGTGTTGTCCAGGTTGATGGGGAGCAGATCGGCACGGGAGCCCTCTGCCCTGGCCAGCACGCTCCCGTAGTGGTCTCCCCGGTCGCCCCAGGCGATGGCGAAGACGTGGCGCTGGCCGAATTGATCCGGTGCGGAGACGAAGGGGAGAGTGCCGGTTCCCCCGACTCCGTCGAGAGGTGAACCGGTCGCGGTGGTGCCCGGGAGAGGACGCAGCGTCTCGCCTTCGGGTAGATCGGAGCGCAGACCCAACCCGATCAATTCGGCACATCCCGCCTCACTGTCCGCCGCCACCAGGAGCGTCAGGTCGGGCTGGGCGGCGACCTGCTTCCGGATCACGGCAATGGCCTCGTCAGCCCGTCGGTAGGCTTCGAGGGTGCCCGGGGCGTTCGTCGCGTTGGCGAAATTGTCCGTGCCCTCCTCCTCGATCATCAGAAAGTAGGGTTTGGACCGGGCTCGGCACCACTTCAGCGCGGCCTCCGTCATCCGGGCGATACTGGGCGCACCCTCCTGGTAGAGGGGGAGTCCCTGTTCCTTCAGTTCTTCTTCGCTCAACGCGTTGTAGGTGTCTTCGGCGGCGAAAAGGCCCAGCAAGCGGGGCTGATCGGCGGACAGGGCATCCAGGTCTTCGGCGGTATACAAGACCTGATAGCCTGCCTCCTCGGCCTCCGCGATAAGATTGCGACCATCTTCGCGCACGCCGGGAAGACCATGCCGCCCCTCGACGCCACGGGGCAGAAAGAGCACCTCGCCTCCTCCAAAGATGAGGTCGGCGCCACTCTCGATCAGTTGGGCGGCGATCTCTTCCCGTTGATCTCGCTTTTCCACGCTCGCGAGGAAACACCCGGTGCCGGGCTCGGCGAGGTGTCCGCTGTTGACGATGCCCACGGTCATGCCGGCCGCGAGCGCTTCCATCATCACACTGCCGTCGTGTCCCGAGGCCGCCTCGACGGGCGCTGTCCCATTCATCCCATAGGAGTCGCGCAAGACCTTCCGCCCATAGGCGTGGATGGTTCCGCCTCCGTGGGAGGAGGCGTCCAGGTGGTCTCGCATGTGGGAGCGATACACCGCGATGCGGGGAAGGAGGTCCCAATGCGCGTGGGCGTCGGGACCGTGCTGGTGCACGCGATAGATGTTCCACCCGCTCAGGCTGGTGCCGTCGGGGTGAAAGAAGACCATGCTCTGTCCGGTCGGGGTGGGCGCGACCGGTGATGCATCCTGGCCGCAGAGCAGGAGGGGAAAGCAGGCTGAAACGAGAAAACTGCCTTGGAAGAAGCGATTCATGGGAGAGAGTAGGATTTGCCCGGGAGAAATCTCAAAAAAATTGAAAAAATTTTGCCCGAAACTTTCTGGACCCCCAGGGGCGCCGTGGATGAGGCGCGGAATCCCGGCTCCCGGGGCTTTCTGAGGACGTGCGTCTGTACCGATGCTCCGTCGGATATCCGTCAGTTCTCCCGCCTCTACGGGGATTCGGTTGCGGATTCGAGGAGGAGCACCCAATCCATGCGGTCCGGCCGACCAGGGACGATCCACGGCCGGCCTGCGTCTGCCCGGGAGATTCCCCGATCGAGGATCGTTCCGTCGCGTGGGTTGAACCATCGGGTTTCCCACGGTCCGGCTTTCAGTCCTTCGATGGTGAGTTTCTGGTTGCCGCTGATCTTTGGCACGTAGAGAAGGCAGCCTCGATCCGAGGAAAGGGCCAGGGCGGGGGACTTGGACAATTCGGATGCTTCGCTCCGGCGGAGGAAAGGGGCCTCCTCGCCGTCGATGCGCAACCGGTCGCGTGCCGGAACGAGGTCCCTCCATTTCGGGTCGCGCAGGAGTTTTGCGCAGAGGCCCGAGTGACCGGCGCCGGGAGCATCGAGATTCTCCCGTAGCGGACCGCATCGCCCACCCGCATGCCACTTGTCCATGTAGACGCCGAAATGGCGGTAGGTATGAATGGCCGCGCCGTTGAGATAGGACTGCCAGGCTTCCCAGCGCACCCCGTAGGCACCGACGTCGATTTCGTCGGTCTGGTCTCCCTCGCGAATGCCCTCGGAGAAGAAAACCGGTTTTGCGGGGGTGCGGCGATAGTCGCGCTGCACTCGGCCGGGCACCAGGTGGACGGCTTTGTAGGTCTGGATCCAGTTGTGATCGAGCCATTCCTCATCGTGAAGCCAGTCACCGGAGGATCGACGATCCCCCAACCCCACGTTCGGGTGGATGCTGATGGGAAACCCGTAGGCATTATGGGAAGCAGCATGCCGACCGAGCTGGCGCCAGGGGTCACAATCGGTTTCCGGGTCGAACCTGGAGCCGTTGTTCCAGACTCCCTTGACGTGGGGACGATCTCTCCATTTTGTCTTGCCTCCACGCTGATCGTGGAAAGCTTTGTCAAATTCCCCGGAAAGCGACCAGATGATCGGGTAAGCACCATACCGGGCGAGGAAGTATCGTTGCAGCTTTTTTGCGTCCGCGACCGAAATAGCGGTATCGAATCCGATCCAGAGGGGATGGCCGGCGACGACAAAACCCGCGGCGAAGCATTTCTCCATGCGCCGGTCGAGGAAGCGAAAGTAGTCGGCATTCAGTTTGTCAAAATCTCCGTTGCCCGGTTCCGGACCCTGGTTGTGGGGAAAGGCGAAACCGCCTTCGTTCGCCATATGGAGTCGAGAGAAGCGGACCTGCACGATATTGAAGCCTTTGGCTTCGCGATCGGCCAGATAGACATCGAGGTCTGCCAGCGGCAGCCAAGTGGAGACGTTGAAGTCCCAGAGTTGCTCCGCCAAACCCAGGAAGGGGGTGCCGTCGCTGTAGGCGAAATGGCGGGAACCACGGACGACCTGAATTTTCCCCCGCAGATTTGGGTTGACGGCTATTTCGGGGCTTGTCGGGGCGCGGCACTCGATGCGACCGGTGTGCCCGTCCAGCGACAAATCCGGGGACGACGTGCGATAAGTCCAGAGTCCGGGGAGCGTGGGGGAGAACCGCAGGGACCATCGGCGCTCGCCGTCCCAATAGGCGTCCACGTTCAGAGTGGTCCCGGATTCGACGTGGCTGAAGCTCGCCTGGAGGGGGAATGCGTGCCAGTCGTGGTCTCGTTCCGCCTCGAACGACAGAACAAGCGGCTGCCACTGGGACACCGGTTCGGCGGCCGCCGGGTTGCCACCGCAGAAGGAGGAAATGAGGAAACCGAGACATGTCATGACCAGCGGGCGAAATCGCGGTCGAAGTCGGTCAGCAGGGGTTGTGCTTCTCAAGATGAGTCGATGGGTTGAGGGGGGATCTTCTTTTCCAATCGTCTCGACGCAAGGCCTCGCCTCAAAGCTGGAGGGTGGCCTTTTGGAAGGAAGGCGTCCACGCCAGGTCTGTTCCTGTGAAACAATTATATCAGCATTTCATCAGCCGTTGAGGATATCCTGATTCTTTCAGAAGCGAGCGAAGAAGGTTAATGGGAGTGTGTCTGCTTCAGCGGGAATCGAATAAAAGCTGAAGGTTTCTAAGAGAAGATCCGGCTGATTTTTTGTTGCTTTGAAGGCGAATCGAGCCGCGGAAAACGGCCCGTCTCCGGAACGAAGTTGTAGAAGATTTCCCTGCTCAAGAAAAGCATTTTCTGAGCCGTCCGAGGGGTTGCAACGGATGCGCTCCGGGGACCACCGGATTGCAAGTCAGCCCGATAGCTCGCGCGGCCACCTCCGCTCGCTTGGT
>CAZLUZ010000032.1:29829-32507 GCA_964562825.1 uncultured Akkermansia sp. | reverse complement strand
AAAAAGAGATCAGGAAACTTCACGAGCTGGACCGCCACAACGGGGCGCCCGGGGTAGCACTCCCCAATGCCCTGGAGCGAAAATGGCCCAGGGCCGGTGAAAAATGGCTGTGGTTCTGGTTGTTTCCCGCCGCCGCTCATTCGGCCGACCCGGAAACCGGAATCGTGCGGCGCCACCACTTCCACCCGAAGACCTATGGCGAGGCGCTCCGAAAAGTCGCGGATGCTGCGGGTATCGAGAAGCGGTTCACCAGCCACGTCCTTCGTCATTCGTTTGCCACGCATCTCCTCGAAGGGGGGACGGACATCCGAACCATTCAGAAACTGCTCGGACACGCCGATGTCAGCACCACCATGATCTATACTCACGTAGCCCGGAACATGAACCACTGTGGAGTGAAGAGCCCCTTGGACAACCCATTCATCCGAAACGCACTCAAGAAAACCGGAACCCCGGCCCGAGAGGTTCCGGAGACGTTCGACACAACGAAGTGGAACTTTCCCGCGGTTTTGGGGATGCTCCCAGAGGTGTCCTCGTCGATGTGAGGGTCGAGTGCCAGGTATCAAGAAGCCAAGCTGCCGCCCCTGGTCACAGCGCGTTCGGGAGACGCCATCACCTTTGGCCGGATTGCTGATCTCATCAACGGGGGCAAAGCCTTGCCGTGACGTTAGCAAAAACCGCTTCGGTGTGAAGAAGAAAATGCCTCTTTCGGGGCAATCTCTCGACCGGAAACGAGTTGGTCTGATGGGGACGCCATCGACCCGAAAGGCAGGATGGAACTTCTATTTGCCGGTCCAAAATATCGGGTTTTCGTCGTGAGCGAATGTTTCGAACTTCCGTTTCATCAAACACAGCCGAACCTGGAAAAATAAGCCGAGTTGTCAAAACAGTTGTCAAAACTCAACAAAGCCCGAAGGAACTGAGTTTTCCAACGAGCTGATCGATTTCCGCCCGGGTTTTGAGTTTCGTGATTCCCGCCATTTTCAGCAGCACGGGCAACAGTGGCCCCGCCAGTCCCTGCAAGGTCGAGATCTCGTAATCCAAGGTATGATCCCCATGGGAGCGGCGTTCTAGCTTCTCCGTGTCCACCTGTCCAATGATTCGCCAGGCTAGATCGGCGATCCGTGCCATTTTGCGATAATTGAGGCGATCCGGCGTGTCTGTGGGCTGGTGGTAATGAGCCCACCTCCCGCAGGAAAGAAAAAGATACGGAACGTCGTTCCTTCGAAATATTCCGTGGTCGCTCATGTCTCCCACATATTGATTGAGAGTCGCGACCACCTTGAGCCTGCCCGGGATACCCGCCTTTCCCATCACGCCACTCAGTTCCGGACAACTCTCCACTCCCGTCACGAAAAGTGCATCACAAATCCCCGGAATGGACAGGTCTCTGCCACCCATCCCAGGAAGGGGGATTGACACATCGTGTCCCACCAGATCCTGGATCAAGGCAAAGTGAACGCCCCGGTCATCGAGTTGATCCTCATAAAATCGAATGCTTCCCATGGCCGGACTGTGGAAAAAAGGAGGCTCTTCGGCATCAAAGATGGCAATGATCAGATCCCTTTCCCATCGGCGTGCCCGAGAGGCCGCCTCAGCAACGGCGAAGCAGATTGCCACAGCGGCCCCGTTGTCGTCGGCGCATGGTGAAGGGATGACGCTGTCGTAATGGGCCCCGATTAGCATGGGAGGCAGGCTTCGGTCTCTGCCCGGGATCACCCCGACCAAATTGACGAAATCCATGCCATGGACGCGGTAGGGAAGTTCAAAGGAATCCCCCGCGTAAGGAACGCACCCGCACTCCGAAAGTCGGCGCCGGACGAAAATCTCTGCTTCACCATGACCAGCGCTTCCAACCATCCGGCCTTGCGGCTGGCAAAGTCCAACCACATCCTTTTCCAACTCCATGGCTAGATGATTTGTTCCGGGAAACTCCCTGGCGACGATGTTTTGAGCACGGTTTGATTTTGACATGGACTTCATTACACCCGAAACTGTAAGCATTGCAACAAACTTTGCTAGACAGAAATGAGTGATTTTGTCGAAAGTAGAATCAGGATTCCCGAAGAGGCTCTTGCGGAGTTTGAGGAAGTCGAAAAGATGGATTGGGGTGTCGGAATCACCCTTTCCTCACTGATCAGCTGGATCAACACGATCGAAGATTTGTATCGACCTGATAAAATCGATTCCCGGTCGGGGAAGCAGTTCACCGAACGTTCTTTTCGGCACTACCAGACCATGGGTGCGATCGATCCCCCGAAGCGGGTCGGAAAAAAAGCCATGTATGGTTTCCGCCAATACCTGCAAGCTCTTGTCGTGCGGAAGCTCCTTTGGGAGCGGGTTCCGGCCGAGCAAATCGTTGCGATTTTGCAAGGAAAGTCCAATGAGCAATGCAAGAATCTCCTCTTCCAGGGAATCGAGATCGTTCCGAGGATGGCACCGTCTGACCCCGACCGTTCAGCGCACTCGCATTTATCGACAGGACGGTGGAGGCGCCACACCATTGCCGCCGGAGTCGAGCTTCATCTGGAAGAAGGCAGTCCAAAACGGAACAAAGAAGAAAACCAAGAGATTCTTTCTGAAATTCTCCGCATTCTTTCCGAGTCGTGAGAAGACGAGATTCGATTCATGATTTATGATTTCGGGTTAAATTGGCCATGTCGGACATCCCGGGCATG
>CAZLUZ010000032.1:0-29819 GCA_964562825.1 uncultured Akkermansia sp. | reverse complement strand
ACGGATTCTCGTCCGATCACACCTTCCGATCGGCCGGGGAAGGCGGGCGACGGCGTCGGGGGCACTTGCCCGGGGATCGGGGATTGAGCCTTCGATCCGATTGGCGCTCCTCCGCAAAGCCAGAAGCCGAGCGCCACGGCAGGTTGGAGGGAAACGGCACCAATCGCTGATTCGCCGATTGATTTTCGGAGTCTCCGGTGGGAAATCAATGCCGTGAAACTCGTCTCTCTGCTGTTGATCACCGTCGCTGTGGCCGCCGCCGCGGAACCGGGCCCGCGCTGGGACGACTCGGCACTGGAAAATGCCGGGGAACCTCCCCTCGGCTATGAGATGACACCGGCCTTCGGCGAAGGCTTTCGCCTGGAGAACGCCTTGTTGACCATCCCGTATCGCGGGCCGGACGGCCAACCCTGGCATCTCGTTCTCTGCCGGAGCGGTGAGATCTGGTCGTTCCCCGATTCGATTGGCGCCGGCGAAAAGGCCCATCTCACCTTTCAGCTTCGCGACTTTCTCCGAGCTAACCCGTTGGGGTTTGCGCCGGAAAATGGTGGTCCCGTCGCCACCCTGCTGGGAGGCGTCCTCGACAGAGAGTGGCCGGAACGTCCCTTTCTCTACCTGGGGTGCCATCAGAAGCTCAGTCCCGAACCCCGTTGTTTCATTCTCCGCTTCGAGGTGAAGGGGGGCTCGCCCTTGCGTGTCGCAGGTGACCCGGAGGTCATTTTTTCCTGGGAAAGCAACGGCCACAACGGGTGTGATCTTCGTTGGGGCCCATCCGACGGCTATCTCTATGCCTCGGCCGGCGATGGTTCGTCTCCAGGGGACCCCGATAATGTGGGGCAGCAGGTCGATCAAGTGAGAGGATCGATCCTCCGTCTCGATGTCCACGGCGAACCGGACCCGGGCCGGAACTACGCGGTGCCCGCGGACAACCCCTTTGCCGGGATGAAGGATGTCAGACCGGAACTCTGGTGCTACGGACTCCGCAATCCCTGGCGGATGGCGTTTCACCCGTAAACCCATGAACTCTGGGTCGGGGACAATGGGGATGAATGCTGGGAAATGGTCCATCGGGTCTTCAGAGGAAGCAACTCGGGATGGTCGACCTTCGAGGGCAGCCATCCCTTTCGCCTCTCCAATCCCCTGGGTGGCCCTACCTTGCAGCACACCCCGCCACGAATCGAGCATCCTCACCCC
Source organism: uncultured Akkermansia sp. (assembly GCA_964562825.1). GTDB lineage: Bacteria > Verrucomicrobiota > Verrucomicrobiia > Verrucomicrobiales > DEV007 > Arctic95D-9. The sequence goes on along the minus strand of CAZLUZ010000032.1, from coordinate 28,625 downwards.
GAGATGCGATCCGTCATCGGAGGGGTCTTCTACCGGGGAGAGGAGTTACCCGAATTGAAGGACCACTATCTCTACGGCTGTTTCGTGACTCGTGAGATCTGGGCGGTTCACTACCAAGGCAAAACCGACCAGCTGGGCGAACCCTTTCGCATCGCCCGGACCTCCGGACCGCTGGTGTCGATCCGAGAGGATCACCACCGGGAGATTCTCTTCACATCGCTCGACGGGCAGATCGAACGGATGAAGAAGCGGACCGGTAATCTGCCCGATAAGCCCTGGCCAAGTCGGTTGAGCGAGACGGGACTGTTTGCCGATGTGGCGACGCTGAAGCCCACACCGGGTGTCTACGAATACCTCGTCAACGCGGAGGGCTGGGCCGATGGGGCCACCCGCCGCCGCTTCGTCGCGATTCCTCCCTCCGCACCGCTTCAGGCGATGGGCGAGGCGCGTTACTACAAGAGCCTGTTCCTCGATCTGGGAGGCGCCTTCACCCAGACTTTCTTCATGGACGGCACGCCGGTGGAAACGCAGATCCTCTACAACGGAGGAATCTGGAAGGGCACCTCCTACCGGTGGAACGAGGACGGCACCGATGCGAAACTGGTGGTGGCCGAAGGTGTGGAGACGACTCTGGACTGGCACCCGTCGCATGCCCGCTGGCGTTTTCCGTCGAGGTCCGAATGCCTGATCTGTCATACCCAGAAGTCGATGTACGGTATCGCATTCACGCCGCCTCAACTTGACCGGACGGGAGTCGATGGCCGGACCAATCAGCTCGATGACTGGATCTCGCGAGGGCTCCTGAAGCGAACCAGCCATCTGTTGAGCCGGCGCGAGGACAAAATGGCGGATCCCTACGACGCTGGGAGTGGCACGCTGGAAGAACGCGCCCGCGCTTACCTGGACGTGAACTGCGCCCACTGCCACCGGGAGACCGGGTTGGGGGGACGCGCCAGCTTTGAGCTGATGTCCTACTTGAAGCTCGAGGAGACCGGCATGATCGATCAGCTGCCCATGGTTGGGTTGCTGGGTAAGCGGGAGGCCCGGATCGTCGCTCCCGGTCACCCAGACTGTTCCGAACTGCTCGGGAGAATGAACCGCCGCGGGGCGGGTCAAATGCCCTTGCTCGGCTCATTCAGAATCGACGAAGAGGGATGCCGGTTGATCCGCGACTGGATCGAATCCCTGGAGCCCGAGGACTCGCCTTAGGATAGCAGTAAGGAGTTCACGGTGCCGGAAGTTGCTTCAGGCTTTTCGCTTCACCGTTTCTACTTTCGAGTCCGCGCTTCGATCCAGGGGCGAAACCCGACAAAGTCCTCGAGACCGGGCACAGATTCTCCGGAATCCGGACGGTAGGTGAAAGCCTCCACAATCCGATGCTCGGTATCGAGCGGCAACAGATCCGGGGGATAGATCTCCACGTAGCGGGCAACCCACTCCAGGGCCAGGCGGACCAACTCGACCCAATCACCCTGCCGGTGCCAGTTTCCCCCCGCATTGGTGCCGAGTGCCTGGAATGCGACGTGCACCCTGCCCTCCGCCTCGCGCAGGTCTTCCTCGTGACTCCAGGAAACGGTGACCCGACCTTTGGCCGTCGTGCCCCACCCGTTGGATTGGATCACCATGTAGGGACTCAGCGGACCGAGGCGCTCGACGATGCGGTCGACCAGCGGTCCCGTGATGTCGATCCGGCTCTTTGGCGGGTACTTCCCGGAAAAGGGCAACTCCGCCACCAGGCCGTGACGGCACCATTCATCGATGAGCACATCGAGTTGCTGAAGCATCCCATCGACGAACTTGTCCGGGGTGTAACCCGGGGGAAGTGAGGCCGGTGGCTGCGGATGGAAGATCTCATTCCAGGGGCCCGCCGACCAGCAGCCGTGATAGACCACCACCAGCGGTTCACCGCCATACCTCTCCCGCATGGCCCCATAGAGTTCACGCAATTGCTTCAAGAACTCGGGATTCTCGTAGGGAATGGGAACGCGGAGGACCGTCGTGGTGATGGTGGGGGGCTGATCCGGACGATAGACATGAGATCGCTGTTCGGTCTCGTAGTAGCGGACCCCCGCGTCCTCGAACCAGGCGGGCGTGAATCGTCCCCCCAGGGGCCGGAGATGGACCTTTCTCTCCGCCCCGGGATGAGCCTCATTGTAGGCACGAACCCCCTCAATGACTCGGTCGAAGGGACCCCAGTCAAATTCCTCGTCGCGCGGTTCCAGTTCCGACCACTCGATGCGGACGGAGGCGGCGTCCAGCCAGGGAGTCATCCGGAACGCGCGCCAGACATCGTCGGTCCATTCGCCCTGATGCACCATCGCCACCCCGCGAAACATATCTCCGGAACGGACCTCAACCGACGCGGTCATCGCAGCCGAAAAAACCAACGCGATAACCACTCGCCATCTGCTACCGCCCTGGTGCGGGCCTTTCCACCAATCGCTCATGCCCCCACCCTGCCGTTCTCCGCGGCGGAACACAACGGCAAATGCGGGTATTAGCCGCAACGGCGCGCAAGGATTTTTGACTACTGGTCCACCAATTCAAAGCTCAACCGCCACTCAAGCGGTTTCGAACCTTCCCGGTTGCGATCGTGAATCAGCCCTTTGGCCGTATATTTTCCAGGGCTAAGCCCCGTGAGATCGATGTTGTTCGTCACGTAAATATCGAGCAGCGGTTTTATCGTCGCCATCTGCATTCTAATCATTTCGTTCTTGCGATACAACTCCTTCTCACCATCTGCCGACATCAAGACAAAATCCTGCACAAAATCGACGATATACACTCCGTCTTCGAGTTTGGTGAAGAGATTCTCCGGTTCGTAGTAGATCAATACGGGTAAACTTTTCGGTAATTTATTCGATAGGGTTCTCTTGAACCCACCAAAGCTCCGCACCTCCGTGCAAAAACAAAGATTATTCACTCCGGGTTCACCCTTGTTTTGCCATTCGACGATCTCGCGCCGTAGCTGATCGACCTTCTCCGCTGTCGAGGTCTGAGCGTTCAGGATAAGGGGAACTCCCGCCAGCAAAACAAATCCCAAAGACCGGATGGTGTGGCTCATAGATCGAAGAATAGGACTCCTTCAAGTGATTATCAAGAATCTTCTCCTTTCCGGAGCAACCGTTCTTCCGCACTGGCGGTCCGGGTTATCGGTGCATTCTCCGGGAGAGTTCGCTACAACTCAAGATTCGCCTTCACCTCTGCGAGACTGATTCACCCGATCCCGTTATCGTCGCCGTCCTCGATCTGCAGATTCCGTGCTCTCTGGCGAGACTCACCCGTTCGATCTCCGACTTCGGCCGATGATAGAGACAATAGACAATTTGGATGTCCAGACAAGCCAAGCGGTCGCGTCGCGCATGGTCAGACTGTGGAACTTGCTTCAGCTATCGACACGTCCCTTCCAGCGAAAAACACGAGGTGAGGGACGATGAAAATCAAGGGGAAGCATGCTCGTTTTCTCATGCGTTTTTATCTCTTTGAAAATGTCGTGAGGCGGGAGGCAGGATCAGTCCGGTTGTCGCGGCGAGAAACACCAATCCGGACACCAATTGCCGAATTCCAATCGGGTTACCTGCGAAAGCCGAGGCACCCATCACCAGCATGAGCAAACCCGATAGTCCAAACAACGCGACAAAAATCCATCTCGCGATGTTGGAACCCCAAAGCAGAAAACCGATGAGCAGAATCGTGAAGGAAAATTGGACCAAACGGGGAATCCTTTCTGAACTCGCTCCCTGAAAGACTGCTTCCGCCAAGGGAAAAGCGGAAAAGAGGAGTGTGATTGACCCGATCAGAAACACAGCGGTCTTTGGCTTCATGGTCTCAATCTTTCACTGGGAGGGTCGGTACCGGTCTCATGCTGAATTCGAACCTCGAAAAGTTCACGGCTGATACCGGATGAAACGCCTCGTCAACCCATGTGAGGCGGAGGGGATGAGGTCGAAGGAGTTGTCGTTGTTCCACCTGACCTCCCCTTCCAGCAAAACGTTTTCCCGGGAAACGAAAGTCAGCTGCTTTCCCGACCATTGATATCGCCCCTTCAGCGCACCATCTGTCGTCATGAAGAAAAAGGTGCCATCGTCGAGAAAGGTGAAGCCCGAAGCAGAAACCACCTCATTGTTTTCCGATTCATAGGCGCCCCAGCAGCCGACGAATCCCGAATCGCCGGAGGCGAATACCGGATCTCCGGATACCTTTCCGCACAACCTGCGAATTTCGCCGGCACCGGCGCAGGCGGCCGTCGTTTTCCCTTGGCCGCTCTGCACCAGGATCCCGACCGCCTCACCGAATTCGTTGACTACCGGTGCTCCGCTGAATCCCTTCGCAAAACCGCCGTGAACGTTGAAGCCCCAATACATGGTCCGGATCCGCGAGCCGTCCTGCAGAGCGGCGGCATTCCCGCAAAAGCCGACCGCTGCGACCGTTGTCGATCTTTTCTCCCAAAGCCGGTCGGGGACACTGGGGGACACCGGATGCCCGACGACGATAACCGGGGAGTCAGAGACAGCCCGGCTCCCCAATTCCAGAACACCCACTCCCGCCGGGATACGATCCAATTGCAGAATGGCCAGGTCCTGCTCCTGACTTGATGCGACGACTGTTGCCATCACCGGTTCGATCTCATTCAGATAAAATTCGGCGTTGGTGATCAGCGCCCCCCCTGCTTCGTATTGGCCGAAATAGACCCTGACGCGCTCAGTTCGCGCAACGTGCCAACAGGTCACTGCCAAACCTTGGTCGCGATCAAAAATCCAGCAGGTTCCCGTGTCGGGATTTTCCCCATCGCCAAAAACCCACCCTGTCGCGTCGACGATTTGTTGGTGGAGTTCGCCACTTTCGACTTTGGACCGGGGAGCCGAACAGCTTCCGATATGGAATACCATGATGCTCACCAACAGGGAAGACCATGTGCTTCTTCTTCTCAAAATCGTTCAGCCGTGGAACCGGGAGAATCTTTGCCTTCTCCGGATCGAAGGCAAGCCCGAAAAAAGCTTTCGTCGGGTAGGTCTCCCGACTGGCATTCCCCAGAAAAATGCGGCCTGTCCAGAATGCTGGCCGTGGCAGACCGGTCGACGGTGACGCTGACGAAGCGACGCGAAGAGTATTCTTTTGTGGGCGATTGCGACCGTGGTGAAACTACCAAGGGGTTTCCCCATTCGGGAGTGGACCCGAAACGCCCGGGGCATCCTCTTTCCGATTATCCCACCGATTCCAGTCCCCTTCACTTTGGGGGCTTCTTCCCTTTTTTCTACTCGACCTATGATTTTCGGTTTCCCTTCGCGGGACCCGGTATTTAAGGATTGAGGCGGTATGCGTGGTGCCCGGATTCGCGGCTTTTCCAGAGCCTGGGCGGTTGGGATGGCGCGGAGAAAGTCCTCGGCAACGAACCGCGAATCGCGAACTGACCATTTGACCCGACGGAGTCCTCAGACCGTCTTCCACCTTTTGTGCATCCAGATCCACTGTTCCGGGTGACGCAGGATGATGCGCTCCAGGGCCCTATTGAATCGCTTCGTATTCGTCGAGATGATGTCGCGGGTCCGCCCCTCGGTGACAACTTCGACGGGCGCATCGAAACGGAGCACGTGCGTTCCATCCGGTTCCCTCCAGCACGACGAGGGGACCACCGGTGCCTCGGTAAACTGCGCCAGCACCGCCAGGCTCTTGAAAGTGTGCGCCCGGTGCCCGAAAAACTCGGAGGGAACCCCGAATCTCTTGATGGTAAACTGATCGAAGGGAGTCACGATGAGATGGTTCTTTTCCAGCAGTTCGAGGATCTCGTCCAGACTCCCCAGTTTCTCGATGACACCAAACCCGTTGCGGTGAAAGCGCTTCACCACCATGCGGTTGATGAAGGCCGGTTTGAGCGGACGCCGGATGAAATGAAACCGCCCGAAGAAGTCCTCGTGGCAGCCGATGGCACCGACGGTGGCGACCTCCCAGTTGCCGAAGTGCCCCGTCAGCAGCAGGACCCCTTTTTGCCGGTCCAGGGCTCCCGAGAGATTTTCCAAGCCCTCGATGCGAACCATGGCCCGCTTCTGCTTCGCCGTCTTGAACTTGAAGAAAAACCCCTCGAGAAAAAACCGGATGAAATGCCCGTAGAACCCCTGCGCGATTCGCTTGATCTGGTCGTCGTCGAGCGAAGTCCCGAAAACGCGTTCGAGATTCTCCAGGACCACGGCCCGGCGCACCGGAACGAGGTGGTAGACCAGTCGGCCATACCACGGGGCTCGGATTTGTTGGGGCTGGGCCACTGCGATAGCCGTCGCCGTGGATTCGGTGTGGGTCATGGAGAGGGCAATCTCTTTCACCTGATACCGGTTGAGCACCGCCTCGGCCCGATCGCTCGTCCGGACCAGGGGTTCCCCGTGCCCTCCCCTCTCGACCCGGAAATCGATCGGCTCGATCTGTCCCAGGCCGGTCTCCCGGGGAAACAGTTTGGCGCAAGCCTCCTTCGCCGCAAAGCGGGCCGCCAGCTTCTCTGCCCGATTCTTTCCGGAATCGGCATAGGCCAGTTCTTCCTCGGAAAAAAAACGCAACAGCCCCTCCCGGTCGTGATCCGCGAGCAGCTTTTCCATTCGGGAAATTTCCACCGTGTCGATACCGCAGCGCATTGTGGGGGACTTCCAGGTCAGACCCGCACCACGAGGGCCACATTCATCCCACCAAAGCCTCGGGAAACCACCAGGCCGGTGTCGCCCACCGGTTCCCGCGCTTCGCTCGAGACAGGGAGATCGGAGAATGCCGGATCGACCGCATTCAGGGTCGGAATGCCCGGCACCACTCCACGCCCCAGGCATTCGAGGGTCAGAATCAGATCGGTGATTCCGGCCGCACTGATGAGGTGGCCAAAGGCCCATTTCATCGAGGTCACCGGCGGCAGAGCCGAACCGAAGACCCTTTTCAGTCCCCGCGCCTCGCTCAGGTCTGAAGCCCTCGTTCCGTTGCCGTGCGCGCAGATCATACCGATCGCGGAGGGTTCGACTCCCGCGTTTTCCAGAGCCAGGGAGACCGCACGACTTACCCCGTCGCCATCCTCGGCGATCTCTATGATCCCCGTCCCCTCGGTGACACAGCCGTGACCGAGGATCTCTCCCAGCAGGCGGGTCCCCCGATCACGGGCCTCCGACGCCTTCTCCAGGGTAACCGCGCCGGCCCCCTCGCCGATCACGATGCCGCTCCGCTGCGCATCAAAGGGTCGCGGCAGACCGTCCGCGAGCAGTCCCAGTTTGCTGTAGTAGAAGAGCGTTTCCGGTTCGAGGATGGTGTCGTGAGCGATCGCGACGACGCGATCGGCCTCTCCATACCAGATCGCTTCGGCGGACTCCGCCACCGACAGCATCCCGCCGGCGATCTGGTTGGTGATGCAGGCGTTGGTACCCTTGAACTGGGCCCGGATCCCCACGTGACAGAGCACGTTGTTGGGGAGATTCCGCAACAACCACATCGGACTGACCACCTCGTTCAATTTTTCGCCGAATCGAACGAGGTCCCCCTCGGATTCGGTGATGAGATCGAGATAGTCGTAGTTGCTGGTGAGATTGCCGCCCCCCGATCCCACGACGATACCGCTGCGCTCGTTGAAACGCCTCCGGTCCGCCTCGGCGAGCGAATCCCGAAACTCGATCATCCCGGCGGCCTCGATGGCCCTCTCTCCGGCGTAGATGCCGAACATATCCGTCCGGGATATGCTTTTGTGCAACTTCCGCTCCGGCACGAGTTCCCGGTCCGTCTGGCGCACCGGGCAACTCAGCTTCGACGGCCACCTCGCGGTGTCCCAGGCGGCGATCTCTGCGATGGCCGTTTGCCCAGATTCCACGACGCTCCAGACCTCTTCCACGCTCGCTCCCGCCCCGCAGACCAAACCTGCTCCCGTCAAGACGACGCTCTCGTTTCGCTGGTTATTCATCCGTCAATCTCTGGTGCTTTGAAAATGAGTGAACTGTTGGAGCCGCCAAACCCCAGCGAATTGGAAAGCGCGGCCCGGATGGGCACCTTCTCGGACTCGCCCGACACGACGCGCACCTGGCATTCCGGGTCCGGGTTGCGGTAGTTGGCGTTCACCGGAGCGATACCATCGCGGATTGCCAGCGCGCAAAAGGCGGCCTCGACGGCACCCGCCGCCGCGATGAGGTGGCCCAGGCAACTCTTCGTGGAACTGACCCGGACCTCATCGATGTGATCTCCCATCACGGCGCGGAGGGCGGCGCATTCGCTCTCGTCGTTCATCCGGGTCGAGGTCCCGTGGGCGTTCACATAGTCGATATCGGAGGGCCGCAAGCCCGCATCGGCGAGGGCCTGCTCGATGGCCTGGATGGGACCGTTGCCATCGGGAGGCGAATCGGTGATCCGGTAGCAACTCAGCGAATTGCCGTCGCCGGCGAGTTCCGCATAGATGCGGGCGCCCCGTTCTCTCGCCCGGTCATAGTCCTCCAGCACGAGAAAGCCCGCTCCCTCACCCAGCACAAAACCGTTCCGGGTGGCGTCGAAAGGCCGGCTGGCTCCCGCGGGATTGTCGTTGTCGGTGGAAAGCGCCCCGAGCAGGCAGAAACCGGATATCCCCACAGGGTTGATCATGGAATCGAACCCTCCCGCCAGCATCATGTCACAGGCACCGCGCCGCATCACCTTCAGGGCCGCGCCGATGGCCTGTCCGCCCGAGGCGCAGGCGGTGTGGACCGAGGTCGCGTATCCCCGGATTCCGAACTCCCGAGCCAGAATGCCGAGACCGGCATTTGACTGCCACCGGCAGAAAGACAACGGATCGGCCGGATAATCGTCGCGCATGAACCCATCGGGACGGAAACCATTGCCCCCCTCACAGCAGAATCGCTCGACCACGGCGAGATCCTCGTATTCGACCGAGGTCATTCCGGCGCCCACGCTGAGACCCCAGCGGTCTGCGTCTGCCTCTCCGGGCCGGATGCCGGCATCGTCGAAGGCCATGGCCGCAGCTCCCAGGGCAAAACGAACCGATCGCGTGGCGAACTTCAGCGATCGCGCGTTTCCCACCAGCCGGTCGACATCGAAACCCTTCACCTCGGCGCTGATCGTGGTGCTGAAGCCCGAAGCGTCGAAGGAACGCGTCTGACCCACTCCGCTCTTGCCCGCGACCAGGTTCGTCCAGGTGCTCTCGGTGTCGTTTCCCAGGGGAGTCACCAGGCCAATGCCTGTGATCGCCACCCTTCTTTTGTCGTTCTTCATGAGGATGAAATGATGGGTATCGCGCCTCTCGGGTTTGCTGGGCCGCGTCAGTCCCGCGAGGCGGGTTTCGCGAACAGGAGCTTCAGGATGCGTTTGGGGCGTCGGCGTCCCGCCAGAAAAACTTCGACGGTGCGGCTCTCCTCCTCTGTGGACACCAGCTCGGCGCGGAGAGACCATTCGGATTCCGGAGGCATGAACTCCCTCAGCTTCGTGTCGTAGGCGCCGATGGGCCGCGCCCCGTCCTCGACCAGTTGGGCGGCAAACCTCACGCAGAGGTCGAGAAAAAGCGTCCCGGGAAACACCGGTTTGCGGGGGAAATGGTCGCCAAAAAAGCTCCCCTCCCCTGGCACCGTGAAACTGCCGGACAGCGCGGTTTCCTCCCGCGTTGCCAGCTTCGCCTCGAATTTCGGGACCCCGGCGAATTTTCCCGGTTCGGCCCCGCTGCCAAGGAGAATCTCGAACCGGTTCCGGAGGTTTTCCGCTTCGTCGAACTCCTCCATGGGGAGCATGGGACCGAGGCATTGGATCAGTCTCACCACCTCCTGTCCGTCGATGCTCCCGATCCCGTCGTAGGTCACCGCCTCGGTGTCGGCCCGCGAGATCTCGGCAGACATCACCAGGGTGGCTCCGGGTCTGGCCTCGCCGAAGAATTCCACCGACCGAGCGATCCCGGCTACCGGCTGGAAGCGAAAATCCAGGGAGGCCATCGCCGACCATGCGGCGCACTGGCCTACCGCCTCACAGCAGAGGGCGTGGCGAAAGTCCTTCAGGGTATCCGGAATACGGTACCTCCCGGATACCGATTTGCCGGGTTCGACCGCATCGATCCGATCGACGAAAGAGAATGCCGCGAACCGTTCGCTCATGGGGGTGACTCCGCGGACCGCGCGGCGCTCCGCTTCCGTTCACGCGATGCCGGGCACGGAGGTCAGTTCCGGTTCCTCAACACCGCCTTGCAGAAGGTTTCGGCGGTGAACAATTTCGGGATCTCGGCGGTCCGCAGAGTCGCCGGAAATCGGTCCTCCGGCACCTCGGTGAGGTACTCCTTCAGGTTGGCGAGACCGGCCTCCGTCACTACGCCGTCCTGCTCGAACTCCGCTTCACTCAGGTCGCCCCGGGCGGTTTCCGCGATTTTCCCCTGGGGGATCTTCACCTTGAACTCGCGTTCCAGCCGGAAGACGATGTCGAGAAAGTCGATCGATTCGGCATCGAGATCTTCGATGAGAGAGGAATCCAGCCGCACCTCCTCCTCGTCGCAACCGAGGGCGTCGGCAATGATCTCCGCCACCTTGGGATAAATCTCTTCGATCTGTTCTTTGCTTATGGGTGTGCTCATGTCTTTTTCACATTTTGAATCCGCCATCCACGGTCAGGACCTGTCCAGTGATGTAGGACGAGAAATCCGAGGCGAGGAACCAGACGGCGTGGGCGACGTCCTCGGGCTTTCCATAGCGTTTCAGGACGATGTTGCCAAGTATTTCCTCACCGGCCATCTCGCGAACCTGTTTCGACATATCGGTCTCGATCACCCCGGGGGCCACTGCGTTGACCAGGATTCCGCGACGTCCCCCTTCCACCGCCAGGGACCGGGTCAGGGCATTGATCGCCCCCTTGCTCGCCGCGTAGTTGGTTTGGCCGCGTCCCCCTTTCTCCCCGGAAATGGAACTGATGTTGATGATCCGGCCCTCCCGCTTTGAGCTCATGAAGGGCATCACCGCCCGGCACATGCGAAACACCCCCTGGATATTGACGTCGAACACGGTGTCAAGATCCTCGTCCTCCAGCATCTGGATGAGGTTGTCGCGGATCACCCCGGCGTTGTTGACGAGGACATGGATGGCGCCAGTGCGGTCGAAGACCCGCTCGACGAGGAGGCGACACGCCTCGGTGTCCCGGACGTCGACTTTCTCCGCCCGGACATTCCCCTCGGGGAAAGACGCGACAACCTCCTTCGCGGCTTCCTCGTCGTTGGCGTAGGTGAAGGTGACATCCACCCCGTCGCGGGCCAGCCGCTCCACGATGGCGCGCCCGATTCCCCGGCTGCCGCCGGTAACGATGGCGGTTTTTCCCCGCAAACCTGTTGATGCCTCACTCATGATTCCAGAATCGATTCAGCCGGAGATGGCGTAGCCACCGTCGACAAAGAGGGTATGCCCCGTAATCATCCCCGCTTCGGGAAGGCAGAGCAAAAAAATGGCGTCGGCGACTTGCTCGGGGGTCAGATCGGGCCCCAGGGGAGTCCTCTCGCGGTAGCCCTCGAGGAGTTGCTCCCGGTTGGGGAAATGTTTCAGGGCGTCGGTGTCGACCACGCCCGCACTGACGCAGTTCACTCGGATACCGCGAGGCCCCAACTCCTGCGCCAGACTCCGAGCGAGTGCCTCGAGTGCCGCCTTCGAGGCCCCGATAAAGCTGTAATTTGGGATGGCCCGCTCCGAACCCAGACTGGTCAGGGCGATGATGGAGCCGCCGTCTTTCATCAGCGGAACCGCCCCCTGTGCCAGGGTGTTCAGCGCCAGTGCGTTGGTCTCCATGCATTTGCGGAAATGCTTCAGCCCCATCTCCATGGCGGGTCGCAGCACCCCGAGCGCCGCATTGCTGATGGCGAAATCGATGCGGTCGAACTGCTCCGAGATGGCGGTGAAAGCCTCCGCCATGACCTTCGGGTCGGCCACATCCGCCTGGACGGCGATGGCGCGGCACCCCATGCCCTGGGCCGTCTCGCATAGGGTCTCCGCCTCCTCGTGGCTGTTGTAGTAGAGAATGGCGAGGTCGCACCCTTCTCCCGCGAGTTTCAGAGCGGTGGCACGGCCGATCCCGCGAGATCCGCCCGTGATGACCGCCACCTTGCCAGCCAGTCTTTTCATCTGTCTCTCCATCGATTCACTCCCTCCGGTTTCCTTCGAGACGCTCCATCTGGTCCAAGTAGGCCGAGAAGTGGCCCACGAAGAGATCGGCTTTGAACTCCAGGGGAAACCGCTCCTCGTCGTCGATCAACCACAGGGTGGCCCCTTTCAATTTGTCGAACTGCTTGAGGGTTTTGTCGTCATTAATCCGAGCGACCCCGACGTCAAGCTTGATTGTCTGATAACTTTTTCCCTTCAGTCTTCTTTCCTCGCGCCCGAGAACCCGAAAGCGGACCAGATAGGGTCGATCCACCGGATTCACCACCGTGGTCAATTCCTCCTCGTTTGCCAGGGGGAGACTCCGACTGCAGAGCAGGAGGGAAAAGACGTCCCGAACCAGATTGTCCTCGAATTGGAAATTGAGCTTGGTTTCGGTCGTCTCGCTGGATTTCTTGCTGGTCGTTCGTTTGACGGTCTGGACCTGATTTTCCACGAAGCGAACCGTGTGTTGCCGCCGGTTGCCCCGAGTCTCCTCCAACATCTCGAACGAGAGGGGAAGGAGCGAATCGGAACCGATCGCGGAGCGGGTCCGGAATTGGTAGGGGAAAAGGCGCCCCGCCAGCCCGTCACTGTGGCCGCTAGCCATGCCGTGGATGATCGCCGGGTTGCCCGGGGCGGGGGCGATCAGGATCTCGGCCGTAGCGGCCTTGATGCGACGTTTCCAGGTCAGATGATAAGTCAGTTTCGCCCCGCGGATCGGGCCCGACCCCGCCTTGGGCAGGGGGGAAACCTCCTGGAACCACGTCGTGCCACGCAGGTCCACCTCCTCTCCGCCGGCCCCGCCGGGGAGGAAAACACTTGCCAGGAAAAAGATGCTGCCGCAAAGGGGAGACCTCATGGATACGGAAGGAGAAGTCTAAGCCGGAAATTCGATTTGGACAGGGCCAAAAAAGGGCTCACCCGGAGGATTTCCGGCCTTCTTCCCTTATTCCGTGCCACCACACAACGATCGATGAAACGAGTTGTTCTCCTCTTTCCGGGGCAGGGTTCGCAAAGAACCGGCATGGGCCGGGATCTGTTCGAGAGTTTCGAGGGGGCCAGAGAGCTTTTCCTGGCCGCCGACGAACAGCTCGGAATGCCGCTTTCGCGCCTGATGTTCTCTGGACCCGAGAGCGAACTGACCCGCACGTCAATCTGCCAGCCGGCCCTGTTTCTCCACGGGTACACCTGTTTCGAACTGCTCCGGCGGAACCTGCCAGACCTCGACATCCCCGCCGCGGCCGGTCTCTCCCTGGGGGAGTTCACCGCTCACGCGGCCGCCGGCAGTTTTTCTTTCGCCTCGGGACTCGACCTCGTCGCCAGTCGGGGCCGCTTCATGGAGGAAGCTTCGGCCGCTGCCGACGGCATCATGGCGGTGATGAGCGGTTGCGGAGAGTCCGAGGTGGCGGAACTGGCCGCCGAATTCGGTGTCGTCATCGCGAATCACAACACTCCGGCGCAGTTCGTCATTTCCGGTGTGAGACCGGGGGTGGAGGGAGCCGTGGCAAAAGCGGAGCGCGAGGGAATCTGTGCCACGACGATCCTGCCCGTCTCGGGGGCCTTTCATTCCGCTCTGATGGACCCGGCGCGCGAGCGATTGGGGGCCGTCCTCGAGCAACTCGATGTCGCTGCGCCCGCTTTCCCCGTGATCTGCAATGTGGAGGCGCGACCGATCGACGATCCCGTCGAGGTCAGGAAGACCCTGCGGCGGCAGGTCACCGAACCGGTGCGGTGGAGCGATTGCCTGCGCTGGCTGATCGACCGGGGCGAAACTGTCTTCGTCGAATTGGGTCCCGGAAAGAGCCTCGCCGGCATGATGAAACGGATCGGCCGCGGCGCCGCGGTCCACTCCATCGGGGACCGCGCCTCCCTGGAAACAGCGCTGGAAGCGCTTGCCTGAGCCCGGGACCACGATCGGTGACAACCGAACCTCAAGGCAGGACCCCCAAAAGCCCTCCATATCGTCGATCGTCAGTTTTCGGGCAGTTGGGTTCAGTAGCGCAGGAGGACGAAAACTCAAAAAAGCCTCTCACCTGGTCCCTACACCGACCCCATCTGGACAGGTTTTGCACGAAGCCCAAAAATGCTCGAGGCGGGAATCGAACCCGCACGGGTTGCCCCACAGGATCCTTAATCCTGCGCGTCTACCAATTCCGCCACCCGAGCGAAAGCTCCCAAATTGCCTTTGGAGCGGGGGAGAATGAATACGGTCGATCGAAGAAAACGCAAGAATTCTTTGCCGCGGTCGCACCCTTTTTGCCCACCGACTCCGACAACCCGATACGGGGGGCCTCGGCATGGGCTGTCGGCCCGGATCGATCCGGCTAAGGACCAAAAACCAGCCGAACCCCGCCGAAGGCTTCGAATCCCGGCGCCGCGAAGCCCCGGGTGTATTCGAACTCCTCGTCGAACAGATTCTCGATCCGGGCATAGGCCTCCCAGTTCTGGCCGATCTCGAAGGAGCCAAACAATCGCGTCACCACATAGTCGTCGACAAAAAACGGCTCGTTGGTTCCAAAGGTTCGACCGTCGATCCGGTCCGCGGCCCCCTGGATGTCCGCACCGAGGTCAAGGCGATCGCCGCTCCAGATCAACCCGGCACTGAAGGTGTGCCGCGGACGCCGCAAAAGCCGATCGCCCGGCAAACCCGCAAACCCCGCTCCGTCCACCACCGTGGCGTCGAGATAGGTGTAGTTGGCATAAGCCTCCAGGCAATCGGTCGGCGCCAGGCGGGCCTCCACTTCCAGTCCCCTGGTCTCGGCATCCACCTGAGAAAAGGCGAAGGTGAAGGGATCGTTGTCGATCAGATTGGTGATGTCGTTGTGAAACCACGTCGCTGCAACCGTCCCCTGCCCTCCACCCAATTCCTGGCGCACCCCGATCTCCCAACTTTCGGTCTCCTCGGGTTCCAGGGTGGAAAGATCGACCCCGGGCAGGGTGAAGAGAATATCCTGGCCCGACGGCGCCTTGTAGCCGGTCGCCACTTTGCCGAAGAGCGTCGTTCCCGTAGCGGCAAAACGCCGGTTCAACTGGACGGAAAACGTCGTGGCGTCCTCATAGGTGTCGTGACCGTCGTGCCGGACCGAGGCGATCGCTCCGAAATCGCCGGGGAGAGCCACATCGGCCTGTCCGAAAACGCTCGTGTAGGCATAGCGAAAGTCTGCCGGTTGATTGAAGATTCCCGGCGTCAGGGGTTCGCGGTCGAAACGATACTCGTAATAGGCCGCCCCCAGGGAATAGGTGGCATCCTCGCCGGGACGGATGTGCCACAACACCTCCCCTTCGTGTCCCGACTGGAACAGCGCGTTGTCGTTGAGAAATACCGTCCGGGTCGCCTCCAGTTCGTTGCGGGTATAGCTGTAGAACGTGGACAACTCCCAGTTTTCCCGCTCCACGGTGAGGCGGGGCGAGAGGAGAAGGGATTCGTTGGTGTTGAGCTGCGCCTCGGGGAAACCGGGGTTGTTGAATGCCGACCCCGGGACTTGGAGATCCGAAGACTGCACCTGACCGAGGAGGTCGAACCAGGCGCCATCCGACAGATCGAGCGCGATGTTCGAGCGCAGCACCTGGTTCAGGTAGTCCGATTCCGGCCGATCGTTCGAGGTCTCCACCCCCGAAAAATCGAAAACGGCGCCGAAACGTCCCTCGCGGATACTGGCGCTGGCACCCCCCCGAACCGTGGCAAAGCTGCCGCCCTCGAGATAGGTGGACACCCCGTTCGTCTCCACGAATCGGGCATCGGTGCTGCGCAGATCGAGAGCCCCACCGATCGCGTCGGAGCCGTAGAGCGAGCTGACCGCTCCCCTCTGCAGTTGCACCGATTCGAGGAGCGAGATGTCGAGAAACTCGAGCTGATACTGACCCGCCAGACCCGCGGGGAGGCGGCGGCCGTTGAGGAGGACCACCGTGTGATCGCTCTCCGTGCCGCGGACGAACAAGGAAGTGACCGCTCCCGCGTTGCCCGCCTGCACAACGGAGGTTCCCGGGACAAACCGCAGGAAATCCGGCGTGGAAAAGCGTTGCCGCTGCCGGATCTCGGCATAGGTCAGCGTGTCCACCGAGGGCAGGATCTCGACCTCCGCCTTCGGCGTTTTCGTCGTTACCACCACAGGTATCTCCGGGACGGAAGCATCGGCTCGAACCTGTTGGGAGGGAGGCGTGGGCGCGGCGGGACGCCGCTCCGTGGTGGGGCGGGCCACCGCCGGAGCCGGACTCGTTTCGACCACAGTCTCCTCCAAGGCGGCAACCGCAGTCTCCTCGGCACCCGCCGCAGATTCGCCCTCCTGCGCCATCGACCCGGGGACGACTCCCGAAAGGATCAAGGCGGGAAAGAGTGCAGCCATGCGCAAGACATATCTTTTTATCATGATGAATAGATATGAATTGGAACCATCGCGTCGCAAGCAAAATGTAAAAACATTTTTGTCTCTCGGATTCGAAGAGAGAAATCGAGGAAAAACGGACCTGTTTTGATCGCATTTTTCGGGTCTGTGGTAGGTTCGGCCATGCGCGCCGAAGAAGGCCACATCCGCCAACCCCTTCCCTCGCGAGAAGAGATCGCCCGGCTTCCCCCCGACGGGGGAGCGGAGTTCAACCGGCTGATTTTCTCCCAGAGTCCCTACCTGCTGCAGCACGCCCGCAACCCCGTCGACTGGTATCCGTGGGGAGACGAGGCTTTCGAGAAAGCGAACCGAGAGGGCAAACCCGTGTTTCTCAGCATCGGATACACCACCTGCCATTGGTGTCACGTCATGGAGCACCAGTCGTTCGAGGACGAAGAGGTGGCGGCGATCGTCAACCGGCATTTCGTGCCGGTGAAGGTCGACCGGGAGGAAAGGCCCGACATCGACGAGGTTTACATGGCGGTGACCCAGGCGATGACGGGCAGTGGCGGCTGGCCCATGACGGTCTTTCTCACCCCGGATCGTGATCCCTTCTTCGCCGGCACCTACTTCCCCCGGGAATCGGTGGGTGGCCGGCCCGGGTTCAAATTCCTTTTGGGGCGGCTCCACGAACTGTGGACCCGGGAGCAGGAGAAGGTGGTCAAGACCGCGGAAAACATCAGCCGTCAACTCGGCGATATGATGGCGCACACCCCCGGGGACGATCTTTCCCGCGACATCTTCGACATCGCCTTCGGCGCCTTCGAGCGGGCCTACGACGACGAGCATGCCGGGTTCAGCCGGGCTCCCAAATTCCCTGTGCCGCCCAACCTCATGTTTCTGATGCGCTACCATCACCGCACGGGGAACCGGCGGGCCATGGAGATGGTGGAGCAGACGCTCGTGGCGATGCGACGGGGGGGAATCTATGACCAGATCGGCTTCGGCATCCACCGCTATTCCACCGACCGATACTGGCTCCTGCCCCACTTCGAGAAGATGCTCTACGACCAGGCCCTCGTGGCCATGGTCTACGTGGAGGCGCACCAGATCACCGGCCAGCCCGCCTACGAGCGCAGCGCGCGGGAAATTCTGACCTACGTGCTCCGCGACATGACCAGCGAGGAGGGTGGATTCTACTCGGCGGAGGATGCCGACAGCGAGGGGGAAGAGGGTCGCTTCTACGTCTGGCCCCTGCAGGAATTGATCGAGGTGCTCGGCGAGGCGGACGGGACTTTTTTCGCCGAGATTCACCAGTGCTCCGAGGAGGGGAACTTTGTCGAAGAGAAGGCTCGCACCAAGTCGGGGGCAAACATCCCCCACCTCGACCGGGACCTGACCGACGAAGAACTCGCCCGCATCGAGCCCCTGCGGGAAAAGCTCTTCCTCCACCGGGAGAAGCGGGTCCGCCCGGAAAAAGACGACAAGATTCTGACCGACTGGAACGGTCTCATGATCGCGGCTCTGGCCCAGGCGGGACAGGCCTTCGGCGACCCTGCCTACACCGAGGCGGCGCGACGAGCCGCCGAATTCGTCCTCGGCGCGCTCGTCGACGGAGACGGGAGACTGCTGAAGCGATACCGCAACGGCGAGGCCGGTCTGACCGCACACCTCGAGGACTACGCGTTCTTCATCTGGGGCCTGCTCGATCTCTACGAGGCGACCTTCGAGACCCGATACCTGGGCGAAGCGATCCGTCTGCAGGGCATCGTGGACGAGTATTTCTGGAACGAGGAGGGAGGCGGCTACTTCATGACGGCCGACGACGCGGAGGAATTGATCGTGCGGGCGATGAAGCTGTATGGCGGAGCGCTGCCCGGGGGAAACTCGGTGGCGGTGACCAACCTGGCCCGTCTGCACCGGATGACGGGGAACGACCACTACGCCACGCGAAACGAGACTCTGCTTCGTGCCTTCTCCACCAAGGTGGCGAAGAACCCGATGTATTTTCCCTCTCTGCTCTGCGGACTGGATTCGCATCTCGGCCCCAGTCACGAGGTGGTGGTGAGCGCGGAAACCCGCGATGCCGCAGGACTCGAGGATATGCTCGCGGCGCTGCGCAAGCCCTTCTCTCCGCACCAGGTGGTCATGCTGCGCACGGAGGAGAATGCCGGGGACCTGGCCGCGCTGGCTCCCTACACCCGATCCCAGCGGTCGATCGACGGGAAACCCACGGCTTTCGTCTGCCAGGACTTTACCTGCCAGCTCCCCACCACCGATGCGGACGAGATGCGGGAAAGCCTGAAGTATCCCGCGCCCCAGTAGGGCCCTCCGCCAAATCTTATCGCCGTGAAAAAACATTGGGCAAACCGCCGGAGCCAAGGGAGGATCCGGTGATGGCATGACGCAGCGAGACCCCTACAACGATCCCTACTGCCGTCCGGAAGATCTCGGCCTGGCCATCCCCGAGAGCAACCACGCCATCTCGGTCTGTCTTCCCACCTGGGCGGACGTCATAGGATACGAGGAGGGGGACGAACGGGTCATCGACGCCCTCGAGTGCGGCTATCCCCGGTTCGTCGAGCATCCCCTGGTGGCAGAGCTGTTCAGCGCGGCCCAGGAGGAATTTGCGCGCGACGGCGAATTGGCCCTGGTTTTTCCCAGCCTGGCAGCCGCCTGGCGTTGTGCCGAGTTCGCCCGGTCGCACGGGGCGAAGGCGACCCGTCTCGAGTCCTACGGTTGGGGTCAGCTGACCGTGCTTCTGGTGCGGGAAGAGGATTACCCCATCGCCTGGAAGGGTTGGCAGCACGCCGGTGAGATCGTGAGCAGCCGCCTCGCCATATCGGCGCTGTCCGACGCTCCCGTTCCCCGGGAGTTGGAGAAGGAAGGCGACGACGCCCGCGAGATCGTGCGGGGTCGGGTCGCGGCATGCTATGCCGGGGCCGCCCCGGAAGATGTCTTTCTCTTTGCCTCAGGCATGGCTGCCCTCTCGGCGATTCACCGGGTCGTGACCCGACTTCGCCCGGATCTTCCCACGATCCAACTGGAGTTCCCCTACCTCGACCTCCTCAAGGTGCAGGAGAAATTCAATCCCGCCGGAGCGGTCCGCATCGAACGGGAACCCGATGGGGGGCTCGCCGAGGTGACGAGAATCTTGGAAAGTGGCCCCGGGGCTGCCGCGCTCTTTACCGAAGTGCCCAGCAACCCCCTCCTTCGCACGGGAGACCTCAAGGGCATCGCCGAAGTCCTGCAGCGGCACGGAGCGCCCCTGATCATCGACGACACCATCGCGACGAGCGTCAACATCGACGCGATGATTGTCGCCGACGTCGTCACCACCAGCCTGACCAAAGGATTCTCCGGTGCCTGCGACGTGGCCGGAGGTTCCGTCACGGTGAATCCGGGTTCGCCCTTCGCCGGGCAGATCCGGTCCGCTCTGGCCGAGGAAGAAGCCGCCGCTCCCCTTTTCTGCGGCGACGCCCTGACCTTGGAGGTCAATTCGCGTCACTACGGGGAACGGCTCCTCGCCATGAACGAGAATGCCGCGGTCGTGGTGGCGTTTCTTCGCGAACATCCTCGGGTGGAGAGCCTGTGGTATCCCGACGGCGAAACCCGAACGTTCTACGACCAGGTCCGAAGAGCGGAGGGAGGCTATGGCGCCCTCATCTCGATGAAAGTCGGATGCGGCGAAGTCGCATCCGCCTCCTTTTTCGACCGTCTCCGCATCTCCAAAGGTCCCAGCCTGGGCACCAATTTCAGCCTGGCCTGCCCCTACAGCCTGCTGGCGCACTACGAGGAACTGGAGTGGGCCGAGCGCAGCGGGGTCCCGCGGGATTTGATCCGGATCTGGATCGGCCTGGAGGATCCCGAGGATCTGGTGGAACGATTCGCCGAGGCGCTGGGATGAGCCGGTCCCTCTCGATCCGGCTACTCGCCGGCACGGTTTCCCTGTTGCTGGGTCTCGCCCGGCCCGCCTCCACCCACCCGGCCCACGCCGAACCGGTCAACTATCCTTTCGTGGTGGGATTCGAGCGCTTCTACACCAGCATGGACACGCCGGCACATCTCGCCGAGGGAGGATTTCTCCTCCTCAATGAACTGAACTGCGTCGCCTGCCATCGGCCCCCGGAGCACCTCGCAAACGTCCTGACCGGACGCCCCGGCACCAGGCTCGACGGCGTGGGCAGTCGCTTCGACCCGCTCGATCTGGAGATGATGATCCGCAACCCGCGTTTCGTGAAGACGGACACGACCATGCCCAGCTTCTTTTCCGGCCCGGATCGAGACCTCGAAGAAATCGATGCGCTGAAACACTTCCTCGCCACCCTCGTCGAGGAGACGCCCTCCTTTCCCGATGGTGACATCGACGCCGGCCGGATCCTCTACCACCAGATCGGTTGCGTTGCCTGTCATGCCCCGGAGAAAGATTATCGCCCCGACTGGATCCCGGGGAACATCGAGGTCTCCCTGACCTCCCTGCCCAGCGTGCCGTTGAACCTGGCCGACCGCTACCCCCGGGAGGTACTCATCGACCTGATCCTCGATCCGGCGAAGTATCGTCCTTCTGGCCGGATGCCGCGATTTCCTCTCACGCACACGGAAGCCCTCGACCTGGGCTCCTACCTGAACTCGGCGCCGAAGCCGGAGCTGCCCGACATTCTGCGTCGCGCCCTGGCCAAGGCGGAACCCTTCCGACCGGAGGCGGAACAGATCGCCCGGGGCCGGACACTTTTTCGCACCAAGAACTGCGTGGCCTGTCATTCCGGGATCGTCGCCGCCGATCCCATCCCGGCCGCTCCGCTGGCCCGACTCGATTTCTCGCAACCCTCCGGTTGCCTCGCGGAGCGCCCTCCGGGCGGGGCGGTGCCGGCCTACGGGCTCGATCCCCTGCAGAAGCAGGCCATCCGGGAAGCCCTCTCGCGGATCGGCACCCGCTCATCCGACCGCGCCGAGGAGAAAGCTGACTGGCTCCTCTCGCGGATGAACTGCTACGCCTGCCACGAACGCGGGGGAAAAGGCGGACCCGAAGCCGCTCGGGAGGTGTATTTCACCCACACCGACCCGGACGCGGTGGGCGATGGATTCTGGGCGACGCGTCCCCCGGTGCTGGATCACGCCGGGGCCAGACTCACCGTCGCCTGTTGGGATACGGTTCTTCACCAGCAAACCGGTTCGGGGGCGGTCCGGGAACACATGGCGGTGCGCATGCCGGCCTATCGGCCCGTCGACACCGACGGACTGGTCGCCTGGCTGAGGGAACTCGATCTGCCGCGAGAACCCCGCGGTCCCTTCCCGCGAGGCGACGCGAAGCGCGGGCACCGCTTGATCGGCTTCGATGAAATGAATTGTGTGCAATGCCACGGCGTGGGCGAACTCCCTCCACCGGGTGTCCGTTCGGTGCCGCTGACGGGGGTGACGGAGCGTCTGGAAAAGGACTTCTTTTTTCGGCTTTTGGAAGAACCCGAGTCGCTGCGTCCGCAATACCCCGCCCCCCACCCACCGATCGATAGACAATCCATCGCCGATCTCTGGGCCTACCTGGAGAACATCGCGGCGTTTCCCCCTCCGGACGGTCTGCTCCGGCCCGACACCACCCTGCTGCACCCCGCAGAGGGACGACCGGTGGTGCTGCGGACGGCCATCCGGGGAATCGGCAATGACCTGATCGCCATCGGATTCCCCGGGGAACGCAACGCCGCTTTCGACCCGGAGTCGTGCCGCTGGGCCGCCGCCTGGACGGGAACCTTTCTCGATCCCGGGCCCGACTGGAAAAGCGCGGAACCGCGGGCGGTGGACTTGCCGGAGGATGCCCTCCCACTGCCCCTCGGGGGAAAAAGCTGGAGGCCGGAAAATCCCCGATACCGGGGCTACCGCATCGATCCGGATGGCCGTCCGGTCCTGCTCTACACTGACGGAGAAAAAGAAGTCGCTGAACACTTCACCGACGAGGGGACCCGGCGCATTGAAATCCGCGTTGGGGACGACATCTCCATCGTCGAAGAACCCTTCCCTGCCCCATGAGTTCCGGGATCCGCGCCCTGATTTTTTGTGGTTTCCTCCTCCCCTCCGTCGCTGCGGCGGAGGGGACGGTGCCAGTGAAGGTATTCACCTATCCCCTGCGCGAGGAGATGAAACTGATCGTTACCGCAGGCACCCGATGGGGGGAATCGGGCGCGGCCTTCACCACGGTGCGGGGGGAGGTGTGGACGCTGGACGATGCCGAGGTCCGCAGCGATCGGTTCCGGGACTTCCGGTGGACGCGTTTTGCCTCGGGATTGCGGCGGCCCGCGGCCATCTGGTCGCGGGGTTCCGACCTGGTCGTCGACCAGGCCACCGAGACGACCCTGCTCCGGGATGAGGACGGTGACGGCGTCGCCGATGCCTACCTGGTCGATGATGCCGCGAACGCAACCGGCGAAGGCCGGGGGCCGGACAATCCCTTTCTCGGATTTCTCTGGTTGGAGACCCCCGAGGAA
This sequence comes from uncultured Akkermansia sp., assembly GCA_964562825.1. Classification (GTDB taxonomy): domain Bacteria; phylum Verrucomicrobiota; class Verrucomicrobiia; order Verrucomicrobiales; family DEV007; genus Arctic95D-9. Next base: position 5,735 of record CAZLUZ010000032.1, on the reverse strand, counting down.
GAGGGGCCTTTTGCCGGACAGTATTTCGGAGCGAGCCGGTCGGAGCCTCGCCTCTGCCGTCTCTGCATCACTTCGGATGAACGCGGACGCCACGTTGCCGTTTTTCACTTTGCCGATGTGCTCCGGTATCCCGCGGATGCCATCGTGCCCATCGGAGCGCGCATCTGGCTCGTGGCCCAGTCCAATCGCCGGGCTCCCGACCGATCCCGCACCAAATTTGCCCTGCAGCGGCTCACCCTGGAGAATCCGGACCCCTTCGAGGTGCTCTCGGTCCGAGCCACGGACTCCGGATTTCACCTGCGATTCACCCGGCCATTGCTCCGCGAGACCGCCGCCGCCCACTGGGCCTACCGGGTCGAGGCGCTCGATGCGGAGTCCGGAGCCTACGCCATCGCATCGGTCCGGGTGGACGAAGATCTTCGCGGGGTCACCCTGAACGGTCCGGCGCCAATGGCCGACCGGGCCTATCTGATCCGATGTCCCGGAGTCTGGTCCACCCGACGGGAACCGGTGCGCAACCCCAGCGCCCTCTTCATCTGGGATGGCGGAGAAAGCAATCCGAAGGAGAAATGAGCGATCGGATCAACACGGGTCTCGCAAAACCTCCTCACCGAGTTCACCTTGATTCCAGGCCGCAGGTGGTCCTTTTTTCCTCATCGTCGGCGGATAGGACGGAGACACATTGAGAAAACGACATGAAAATCGCATTGGTCACGGGAGCGAGCAAGGGAGTGGGAAGAGGGATCGCGAAAGGCCTTGCCGCGGATGGCTGGGATGTCGCGATCAACTATTACCGGGATCGCGAAGGGGCCGATGAGACCCGAGCGTCCATCGAATCGCTGGGCCGCAGGTGCCTACCCGTCCAGGGCGATGTGGGATCGAAAAGCGACGCCGAACGGATGTTCGCCGAAGTGACGGATCACTTCGGGCGCCTCGACTGCCTGGTGAACAACGCCGGCCGCCAGACCTGGGCTTCCCTGCTGGAACTCACCGAGGAAGACTGGGACAAGACCCTGCGCACCAATCTGAAGGGCAGCTTCCTCTGCACCCAGCTTGCGGCCCGACAGATGAAACAGCAGGGATGGGGAGGGTCCATCATCAACATCGGCTCGGGGGCGAACAAACAACCCTTTCTCAATCTCGTCGACTACTGCGCCTCGAAAGGTGGCCTCGATCAACTGACCCGGGTTTGCGCCTGCGAACTGGGAGAGTGGAAGATCCGGGTAAACTGCGTCGGACCCGGAGCCATCGAAATCGAACGGACCCGAGAGGAATCGCCGAACTACGCGGAGACCTGGGGAGGCATCACCCCGCTGGGCCGGGTCGGTCATCCCGAAGACGTGGCGCGAGCGGTCGTCTTCCTCGCCAGCGACGCGGCCGAATTCATCACCGGCCAGACCCTCTATGTAGACGGCGGCCTCTGGACCAAGGCACAGTGGCCCTACAAGGCCGATTGAGCGGGCCGGTCAGCTGTCCCTGCGGCGAAAAACCGCGACGTGCCGATCGACGGACTTCCCGGGAGTGGGCAGGCGCCTCGACTCCGGATTCGCCTCCGAGCGCACCAGGTTGCCACCGAGCTTTTCGATCGCCTCCAGAGCCATTTCGTGTTCCCTGTCGAAGTAGCTCGTGATGATGAGCCGACCGTCATCATCAAGCCTTTCGAGGGCGCGATCAAAAATCTCCTCCCAGGTCCTCGGGCCGTTCCAGCAATTCTGATGCCGCAGGAAAACGAGGTCGAATGGTCCCCCAAGTTCGCGATGTCCGTCTAGCCGGGTGGCATCGCCGGCGACAAACTCGAATTCTTTCTCCACCTCCCTCTCCGGATCCTTCCGCGCACCGCCGAATCGCCTCCGGGCGTCCGCAATCTCCCTCGGCCGGAGATCGATCCCGGTCAGCTTGACCCGTCGGCCCGTTCCCTCCTGCAATCCGAGCACGAACTCAGCCAGCGTCTCCGCCTCGTTGGCGGCACCGCAGGCGAGATTGAGGATGCGGGCCTCCTCTCGGCGAGCCAGGGCCTGTCGGACCCGTTCCTCGTCCGGCTCGAGAACGCGGTCGAGCATTTTCCGGAGCCGGGAGAGGTCCTCCTCCAATCTCTGCGCATAGGTGTCGGCCATGGGCACCAGAGTGCTACGGCTGCGGCCGTTCTTCGCGATGATGGAGGGCATAGTGCCGACGGAGAACATCCTCCCCGAAGTCGCCGTCGAAATCCCGCCAGACCGCGTGGACGTGATTGGCTCCGTTCTGGGTGTTGGCGTACTCGAGAAGAAAGGTCGGTCCCTGGACCCGATAGTAGTGCGGCTCGCCTTTCTCGAAACCACCGGCCCAGGCGAACAGGATGCCGTCCATGCCGGCCTCCCGGATCTCCTGCCACTCGGCCGCGGCCACCTCGGCGCGCAGCCGGTGCAGGTAGACGCCGACGAGTTCCTCGAGCAATTCCCTCTGCGCCCCCCCCAGTCGGGAAAAGGGGATGCCCTCACCCTCGAGGGGATCGACCTTCTGTTCCGCGCTGGTCAGGATGTCCTGCGGCGCACGATCCCCGATCACGGCGTCTTTCTTCTGTCCTTCGTCCAGGCTGGTCACCAGAGCGCGGGCCACGTCTTCCTCGCGAGGGAGCACGCGGAGACCCCGGCGCGGGCCATCCCTGACCTCGGCGGGATTCGAGGCGAAAAACACCGGGGTGCCGGCGACGACCTCGCCGCCGGCAATGGTGAAATTCGCGGAGAGATGATGCCCCTCGAAACGCCATCCCCACCGATCCGCTCCGGGCTCGCCGAAAATGGTCAGGTAATACATCGAGGAGTCCCGGTGAGGGGCCTGCTCGATTTCCCAGAGCACGTGCTCCAGGCTCATGATCTGCAGGGCCGTGGTGTAGCCCCGGTGAGACAACCCGGTGCTGAGCAGGGCGTAGGCGAGGTGCCGCTGGTCGGGGCGCATGTCTTTCGACGGCAGGCCGCCGCGCTTTTTCGGTCCGGTGAAGGGCCGGGGCACAAAATGCCAGTCTTTGCGCTCGGGATCCGCGAAGTCGTAGGTCGCCTGGGATCGTTGCTCCCCCTCGAGACTGGTGAGAAAATCCGATGCGGCATCGGCCATCGCGGAGGCGACATCGTGAGCGGTCGCCCCGCGCTGCGCGAAAAACATCAGCGAGACAAAAACGAGAAAGAAGCAGGTCCGGTTCATCGCTCCATTGGGACACGACCCGGCGGCCCAGGCAAGGATGGATCGCCGTGGAGAGATGACGAAATCAAGCCATCGACGCAGCTAACCTCAAGACGAAAAATCTCGGAGAATTTTCGTTTCAGAGTTTTCCAACCGTCTCCTAAGCTCCCGGGTCATGATGTACTTCCTGATCAAGAATCTCTACGCGATCTTCGCGAGGACTTATCTCTCCTATCGGGTGGTGAACCGGGAACGCCTCGACGAGCTGGGCGAAGGGGGCTACGTCGTCGCCTCGAACCATGTCAGTTTCCTCGATCCTCCGCTGGTGGGGATCGCCTTTCAGGAAAACCTCTACTATTTCGCCCGGAAGAGTCTCTTCGATCACCCCGTCTTCGGGTGGATCCTGCGGTCCATTCAGGCCATCCCGGTGGATCGGGACCGGCCGGAAATGTCCACCCTGAAACGCATCATCGAACTGCTCCGTCAGGGGGAAAAGGTCGTCATCTTTCCCGAAGGAGAGCGCAGCCGCGACGGCAGGATGAAAGAGAAAGGCCAATCCGGCATCGGGATGATCGTGGAGAAGGCCCGCGCCCGCGTTCTGCCGGTGCGCCTCTTCGGGCCGGAGAAGGCCCAACCGCGAGGCAGCAAGCGGATCGAGTCCGTCCCGGTCACTCTGGTGATCGGCGAACCGATGGACATGACCGACCTGATCGACTCCGATCTGCCCCGCAAGGCCAAATACGAAGCCATCACCGAGAGAATCATGGACGGCATCCGCTGTCTGGAGCAGCCGGAGCCCTGAATCTCCCGGCTCCGATCAATCCGACCGCTTGCGGAGCCGCTCCGCCACCTGGCCTTCGCCGGGAAAATCCCCGGAACTTCGCTTTTTGAAAATCATCTGGCCGTCGGCCAGAACCTCGAAAATACCGCCCTCCCCCGCGATCAGTTCCGCCTCGATCCCGAGTTCCCGCTTCAGCTCGTCCGCCAGACTGACGGCGCGAGGCTTGTAGTTTCACTTGCTTCAGTATTCGATCGTCACCTTCATGAGATCAGTCTGCCAGACGACTCTGGGAAATCCAGCGTTTTGACCCGCAACCTCCGACATCTCAAATGCGTCGCAGTTATGATAAATATCCAAAACTCCGTTGATTTCAGAATGGAATCATGAGATTCTTCCGTCCTTTTCCTTATTCAGCCAAGAGATGAGCACCATGCATGCGGCCGATTCCGAACTCGAGATGTTTGGCGGGGATCCCCCCCTGACCGAGGCGGGCATTCTGGTGGTGGACGAGGACCCGGCCTTTCAACTCGGGTTGAAGACATTTCTCAAGGAATACGTGGGCTTCGAGAAGGTTTACATCGCGCGCAACGGCAAGGAGGCGATCGATCTGATCGAGAGGGAAGAGTGCATCGAACTGCTCACCGTCGACTACCAGATGCCCGAAATGGACGGGCTGGAACTTCTCACCTACCTCCAGGAAAACAGCCCCCGGCCCCTTTCGGTGACGATGATCACGGGGTTTCCCTCGGAGGAGCTGAAGAAGGAGTTTGCCAGCCGCGATTCCTCCAGGCTTCTGACCCGCCATTTCCTTTCCAAACCGGTGGAATTCGAGAAGCTGGAACCGGTGATCCTGGCATCGTGCGAGGACCTCAAGGAAGCACAGCGGATCGCCCTGATGGGGGGCGACACGGGCGAAAACGCGGCGGTGGGAGCGCCCGCCACCACGAGGGGGCACGCCGAACTCCTGGCCCGTTTGGATCGGCTGGAGCAGCGGATCGAGGAGCAGACCGCCCTGATCCGGGAGGGCAAAGGCGGCCGGGTGACATCGGCTTTCACCCGATTTTGGACCGACATCTTCGCCCTTCTGGTCGCCGCGCTGGTGCTGTTGCTGCTGTGGAAGGGAGGCATCGTGGAGCGAGCCGGCGATTTCTTCGAGGATCAGCTGGGAAAACCAGTGCCGGCGGGGGCAGGCGCAGCCGCGGAGGGGGAGGAAGAATCGCGGCCGCGGGCTTCGGGTGAAAGAGAGGGAGCGGGGCTCGGTCCGGCAGAAAATGCCGGAGAAAAGGAATCGCCGCTTGCGCCACCCAATTCGGGGCAGCCTCTGCCCTGAGCTTTCGGTCGGCCAACGCGGACATTACAATCCGCAAACCGGCTTGTAATCGCCCACGGACGATGCCGGGGGGAAAATCCGCACATGAATGATCCCAACCAGGAAGATCCGAATCGGGAGGGCGAATCGTCCTCCGAGAGTGCGCCGGACACCGCCGGGGCTTCCCCGTCATGCGGGGGAAGCGTGACCGAGATTCAGGAACGGGCCCGGGAAGCGTTTCGCTCAGGGGCCGCAGACGCGCGCAAGGCCTTCGAGGAGGGCCTGCCGAGTGCGGAGGATTTCGCCCGAGGACTCCGCGACGCATCCTACGCCATCGGCTATGCGGTTTCTTTCGGCAGCACTCTGATCCGCGAATTGACCCCGTATAACGTGTCCGCCGGGTTCGAGGACGGATCGTAGGCTGTAGCCAAAGCGGCACACGACGTGGTGGAGAAGAAGCGCAACAAACCGGAACCGGAGACCGGCGAT
>CAZLUZ010000031.1:0-32649 GCA_964562825.1 uncultured Akkermansia sp. | reverse complement strand
CACCGCGGCGATGCCCAGGGCCCACCAGGGCAGGTTGATGACCCGGCGCCGAGCCCGGGCGTCTCCCGGGGGCAGGCGGCGCAGGGAGAAGACGAGATAACCCCAGATCGAGGCCAGCGGCAGATAGGCAAAGAGATTGTAGGCATTCACCGCCGCACTGAAGCGCTCCGGGTCCGCGGGAAAGTAGATATCGATGATATACCGGTGGTTGTACCAGATATTGAAGGCGCTGCCCACCAACTGGGAGGCGAACATGGAGAGGAAGACGATGAGAAGCCGATGGGTCAGGGAGAAGCGGAACGGCGATTCCGCGGGGTCGTCATCCGGCAGATCGAAGAAGATCTCGGTGAGGTCCGCCTCCAGTTCGGCGATGGTCTGGTAGCGATGCTCGGGCCGTTTCTGCAGGGAGCATTCCGCCACCCGGTCGAAGCGGGGATCGAGCTCTTCGTTCCAGGCGCTGGGAGAGCGCGCCAGGCCCCGCGGCAGTCGGCCGGTCAGGGTGCGGTAGAAGATTACTCCGAGGCTGTAGATATCCGCCCGGTGATCGACCGGCGCGGACCCCTCCAGCACCTCCGGGGCGGCGTAGAAGGGCGTGCCCGCGGCGGGAACGTAGGCCCCCGTTCCCAGGAGCGCGGCGAGGCCGAAATCCACGATCTTGACCGTTCCCTCATCCGAGAGGAGCAGGTTGGCCGGTTTGATGTCCAGGTGCGCGAGTCCCCGCGCATGGGCATAGGCCAGGCCGTCGCAGATCTGGCGGAAGAGGGGAAAGGCCTCGCGCGGGGGGAGGGGACCGGAGGACAGTCTTTCCTCGAAGTCGATGCCCTCCACGTACTCCATGACGATGTAGGGGGTCCCCGCGGAGGTTTCGCCGTATTCGTAGACCGAGACGATGTTGGGGTGGTTGCACCGGGCGAGAACGCGGGCCTCTTCCTCGAAACGTTCCCTCGAGCCGTCAGGGGCCCGCGGGAGAATCTTGATCGCCACGGTCCGGTTCAGACCCGGTTGGGTGGCCCGGTACACCGCTCCCATGCCCCCGGCACCGATGAGGTCGGACACGGAGAATTTCGGTCCGATCTCCGCGTCCAACTCGGCCGCGCCGGGTACGGGAAAAGGTGTGGTTTTTCTCTGGTTCATCGGTGGTTTTTCCTTCGGTGGGGTCTAGGGTGAGATGATGGAAGAACCCCCACCTTCCCGACACGCGTTCCAGCCCACGAGGTGGACATTGGTCATTCATTCCCGCGGGGAAGGCAAGCAGGCGGAGGAGGCGCTCGGGGAATTGTGCGAGAGCTATTGGTTCCCCCTCTATGCTTTCGCCCGGCGTTCGGGATGGAGCGCGGCGGATGCGGAGGACCTGGTTCAGGGGTTCTTCATCCGGCTCATCGAAAAGCAGCTTTTCGACTCGGCCGACCGGGAGAAGGGCAAGCTGCGCACTTTCCTCCTGACCGCCTTCCGGCGTTACGCCAAGGACGAGGCGGTCAAACGCAACGCGGAAAAGCGCGGCGGCGGGGTGGAACGCATCTCCTTCGACGCCTCGGAAGCGGAATCGTGGTATTCTGGAGAATCGATCGAGGGGGAATCGCCGGAAGAACTTTTCGATCGGCAGTGGGCGGTGACGCTGATCGAGAAGACGCTGGAGCGCCTCGAAGAGTATTCCCGCGCACGGGACAAGGAGCGGGAGTTCGCATTGATGAAGCCCTACCTCCTCGACGAGACCACCGGCGAAGATTTTTCCCGGATCGCCGCCCAGCTGGACATCTCGGCCAACGCGGCCAAAATTCAGATCCACCGGCTGCGGTCTCGGTTCCGCGAGACCCTGCGGGCCGAGATTCGCGAGACGCAACTGGACGGCACCGACGAGCACGAGGAACTGCGCTACCTGCTCGCCCAGCTTTCCCGGACGGCATGAAGCGGCGACTCGGCGGACTCGATCCCGCCGGCCTGATGCGGTCGGCGATGGATGAAAAAGGGGCGGAAACCGGAGCGGCGCTGCCCCTCATTCCCGGCTACGCCGTGAAGTCGATTCTGGGCCGGGGCGCCGCGGGCACGGTCTACCACGCGGTGCGAGAAAGCCTGGGACGGGCTGTCGCCATCAAATGCCTCAACCCGGAGCACGTCTCCGATGTCCTCCAGCGGGAGCGGCTGCTCCGCGAGGCGCGGGTGATGGCGGCGATCTCTCACCCTCACGTGGTGACCATCTACGACCTGATCGAGTGCGGGGAATCCCTCGGGATCGTCATGGAGTACGTGGCGGGCCGGACCCTGCGGGAGAGGCTGCGGGAGGAAGCTCCCCTGTCCGTCGAGGAGGCAACCCGCTTGTTCCGGGCGCTGGCCTCGGCTCTGGGCGAGGTGCACCGGGCGGGATTGACCCACCGCGACCTCAAACCGGAAAACGTTCTTCTCGCGGAGAACGGGGAACCGAAGGTCACCGACTTTGGCATTGCCTTTGCCGAGGACGACGCGGCCCCGCGCATCACCCTGACCGGCATGACCCTGGGCACGGTCGGCTACATGTCGCCGGAGCAGGCCGAGGGGCGGCCGGTGGATGCGCGGAGCGATCTCTACAGCCTGGCTGTGGTCTATCACGAGCTGCTCACCGGGGCGGCGCCCGACGGCTTCCTGGAACCGCCTCGGCGGCTGCGCCGCGAGATTCCGCCGCACATCGACGAAGCGGTGGTGCGGGCGCTGGACCCGGAACCGTCGGCGCGCTTCCCCGGTGCGGCGGAGTTCGCCGCGGCGGTGTCTCCGCCGCCGCCAGCCCGCAGGTGGTGGCGACTGGGTCGGTGAGGGGGGGAAAGCGGTGGCAATTTCGCAACAAGTGGTGAAACTGAACGCCAGCGGGCCCCAATGGACACGGTGAAGAGCAATCCGCGTCTATCATGAAAAAACGAGTTCTCACCCAAGAAATCCTGGATCACCTGCCCTCGGACGATCCCGCCGCGATTCACAGCCGTCGGGACCTGCGCCGCATCAACGCCCTGATGGGCAACTACCGCTGGATCGAGTCGTCCCTGGGCCGGCTCGGTGCCCTCGACGGAGATCGGCACATCGTGGAGATTGGGGCGGGCGACGGCGCCCTGGCCGGGTGGCTGCTGGAGCGGCACCCCGACATCGTCTACACCGCCATCGATCTGATCCCGAGACCCGACCACCTGCCCGGGCGTATCGAGTGGAGGCAGGGTGACGTGTTCGATCTCCTCGGAACGACCGGGGGCGACGTGCTCGTGGCCAACCTGATTCTCCACCATTTCGACGACGAGCAGATGAAAGCCTTCGGCAGACTGGCATCCGTTTTCCGCGCCTGCGTGGCCAACGAACCCGCCCGTCAACACCACGCCCATGCCCTGGCCTGGGCGGGACGGGTGCTCGGGTTCAATCACGTGACCCGCCACGACATTCACGCCTCCATCCGGGCCGGTTTCATCGGATCGGAGATTCCCGACCTGCTCGGTTTTTCCCGATGGAACCATAGCTGCCGCGATACCCTGATGGGGGCCCATCGCTGGATCGCCACTGCCGCCTGAACCTCCGACCGGAAACAGATCATGATGGAGCAACACGATTTTGATGCCGTCGTCATCGGCGGAGCTGCCAGCGGAGCCACCTTTGCCCTGCGCATGGCCCGGGCCGGCTGGAATGTCGCCGTGGTTGAGAAATCCTCCTTTCCCCGGCGCAAGGTGTGCGGGGAGTTTCTCTCCGCAACCAACCAACCGCTGTTCGAGGACCTCGAACTGCTCGACCGAATCAACTCCCAGTCCGGGCACCCCGTCACGCACGTCGCCATCTACGAGAGCCACCGCATCGTCAAGGCGCCCATGCCGGCGATTCATCGTTCGCCCGATTTCCGGGGATCGGCGGTCGGCCGGGACAAATTGGACCTGTGGCTCATGGAAAAGGCCGTCGGCTATGGGGCGACCGCCTTTCAACCGGCCAAGGTGGTCGGCTTGAGCCGGCAGGGCATGACGGGACAGGTGCAGGTGCAGACCGATGCGGGTGAGGAGTGGCTCCTCCGCGCTCCCGTGGTGGTGGCCGCCCACGGCTCCTGGGGTGCCTCGGGGCTGTCCACCTTTCCCGAGTCCCGGCCCTCCCGGCCATCGGATCTCTTCGGGTTCAAAGCGCATTTTCTCCACGGGAATCTGGAGCCGGGCCTGATGCCGCTTTTCGTCTTTCCCGGGGGCTACGGCGGCCTGGTCGAGTCCGATGGAGGACGGGTCAGTTTCTCCGCCTGCGTGCGCCGCGACGTGCTGGCCCGCATCCGCCAGACCTACCGGGGCCGGATCAAGACCCCCGGTGAGGCCCTGATCCAGCATCTCGTCGACACGGTGCGCGGTATGCGCGACGTGCTGGAGCACGCCACCGTGGACGACAAGATTCTCTCCGTGGGCCCTATCCGGCCTGGAATCCGGTCGACCTACCGGGACGGGGTGTTCCGCGTGGGCAACGCCGCCGGTGAGGCGCACCCCATCATCGCCGAGGGGGTCACCCTGGCCATGCAGTCCAGTTGGCTGCTTTCGGAGAAATGGATCCGCGCCGGGATCGGGGGCGACCCCGACATGGTGGCCGCGGAATACCGGCAGGAATGGCGGCGGAGTTTCCGCACCCGGATCCTCTCGTCCTTTCTCTTCGCCCGGCTCGCCATGAATCCCCACGCCTCGGGGTCGGCGGCCCGGCTTGCCGGATGGTTTCCCGGATTGATCTCCTCGGGTGCCGCGCTCAGCGGAAAGGCCCGCATGGTCGTCGCGTAGAACAGCAACCCCCAAAGTACCACGGCATCACCCGATCCCCGGCATCGTCGCCGGGGCGACAGATCCCTCTTGCCCGGTCACCCGGAAAAATGACAGCGACTACGCTACTGCCCTGCCCGACGGCACCCTCGCTCCGCGAGACCGCTTTCGCCGAGATCGAAGCCGTCGTGGGCCGGGAACACCTGCTCACCGACGGTGCGTCCCGCGACCGTTACTCCCGCGATACCATCCCCTGGGACAAGCGCTGCCGTGCGGTGGTCTTCCCCGGTTCGGCCCACGAGGTGGCCCGGGTCATCCAGATCGCCTCGCGTCATCGCATCCCGGTCTGGCCATTTTCCAAGGGAAAAAACTGGGGCTACGGCGCCACCATGGCCAGCGAGAACGGAGCCATCATCATGGTTCTCGAGCGGATGAACCGGATCCTCGAGGTGAACGAGGAACTCGGCTTTGCGGTGATCGAGCCCGGCGTCACCCAGCAGCAACTCTACGAGCACCTGCGCGACAGCGGCAGCCGCTTTTGGATGGACTGCACCGATTCCACGCCGCAGGCCAGTGTGTTGGGTAACGCCCTGGAGCGCGGGGTGGGCTACACCACCTACGGGGACCATTATGGCGCCCTCTGCGGATTGGACGTGGTGCTGTCCGACGGGTCCCTGCTCCAGACAGGGGGAGGGGACGAGAAGACGAAAACCCGGCACACCCACAAATACGGGATCGGTCCCATCGCGGAGGGACTCTTCAGCCAGTCGAATTTCGGGGTGGTGACCCGGGGTGGCATCTGGCTGATGCCCAGGCCGGAGAAATTCTGCACCTTCTTCGTGCGGGTAAAGCGGGAGGAGAGCCTGCCCCACGTCATCACCGCGATGCGGGAGATGGCTCTGCACGGGCACGTGAACTGCAACAACCATCTGGTCAACGATTTCTTCTGCTCGACCCTGATGGAGCGGTTCCCTGTGGAGTCCGGGCGCCAGTGTCTCTCCCCGGAGCAGAGGGAGGATCGACGCAGACGGCTCTTCCTCACACCCTGGACCATGTCCGGTGCCGTCTACGGGTCGCGGGAAAAGGTTCGGCGGGGGCTGCGCGAGGTGCGGCGGCGGATCGGGCGGCACGGCACCGTGATCGCCATCGACGAGCGAAGGGCCGTGCTGCTGCGGCGCGTGCTCGATTTCGCGGAAAGCCGTCCTTCTTTTCCCCGCTGGCCCGCCCGGCTGCGGGGCCTGGTCGCGATGGGCCGGGCCGCGGCGGGCCTCTATCCGGTCTACAAGGGGGAACCCATCGAGATGTTCGTCGACAGGGTCGAGTACTTCAAAGCGCCGGTCAGAGGGCCGGGGCGCGATGTCGATCCCTGCCGCGACGGCAACGGGACCGGTTTGATCTGGTTCCCCCCGCTGTCTCCTCTACAACCCGAGTGCATCGGCGAAGTGCTCGCCGTGTCCCGCCGTCTCTTCGCCAGGTTCGGTTTCGATCACTCCTGTGCCGTGGTGCTGATCAATCCACGCACCGCCATCGTGCTGACCCAGATCCACTACCGGAAGGATTGTCCCCGGGAAACCGCCGCGGCGCGGGCTCTCCACGCCGAGCTGGTGGAGGCCTGTACGCGAAGGGGGTACCCGCAGTATCGCGCCAGCGCGGCCCAGATGGATCGTATCCTGGAGGGGAACCCGGTCTACCGCCAGTTTCTCGCCCGTCTGAAAAAGGCGATCGATCCGGCCGATGTGATTGCTCCCGGGCGTTATGGCGTGAAAGGTTCTCCAGAATCGGCTGGAGATGAGAAACCGAGTTCGGGGGAGTCCCTATAGGGGGTAGACAACACCATCGAATGCGAATTCCGCCAACCAAAAACCCGATAACCGATACCTATCCCATGTTCCTGAACTCCATCGCCAGCGCGTTTCCCCGATACGCCTACACCCAGCAAGACACCTGGGACATCCTGAGCCGTCACCCCAAGGTGGACGCGCTGAAATCCCGGTCCCGCGAGATCCTGAGCAAGGTTCTCACCGGCGACAGCGGGATCGACCAACGCTACTTTTCCCTGCCTGACCTGGCCTCGCTCTTCGATCGAGATGCGGGAGATCTCAACCAGCTGTTCGAGGCCGAGGCTCCGCTCCTGGGGAAGCGGGCCCTCGCCAGCGCCCTGGAGCGGGCCGGGATGGGGCCCGGCGATGTGGATGCCCTGATCGTCTGCACCTGCACCGGATACCTCTGTCCCGGCGTCAGCTCCTACATCGCGGAGCAGATGGAGATGCGTCCCAACGTGTACCTTCAGGATATCGTGGGGCTGGGGTGCGGGGCGGCGATTCCCACGCTGCGCAGTGCCTCCGGCTTTCTCGCGGAGAATCCCGATGCCAGCGTGGCCATGGTCGCCGTGGAAGTGTGCTCCGCCGCCTTCTACATCGACAACGATCCCGGGGTGCTTATCAGCCTCTGCCTCTTTGGCGACGGAGCCAGCGCGTCGATCTGGAAGGGGCGGCCCCCGCGCGATTCCCTCCAGCCCGTCTACCGGATCGGCAACTTCGACACGCTCCACATCCCCGGTCAGCGGGAGAAGGTACGCTTCGTCAACTACAAGGGCACGATGAAGAACAAGCTGCACCGCACCGTCCCGGAGCTTTCGAGCAAGGCCGTGGAGGATCTTTACGAGACCCGGAGATCCGGAGTGGCCGAGCCCTACATTCTTACTCACTCGGGCGGCCGCGAGGTGCTCAAGGCCATCCGGAGCCGCCTCAATTGCGGGGACCTCCCCGAAAGCACCGAGGTGCTGCGCGAGGCGGGCAACCTGAGCAGTCCGTCGGTTCTGGTGGCCCTGGAGAAACACCTGGAGAAGGCGGAACCCGAGTCCGACCTCTGGCTGACCTCCTTCGGCGCGGGCTTCGCCTGCCACAGCGCGGACATGACCCGCGTGGGATAAGTTTGCTACCCCCCGACACCACGGGTCCGGGCCCGAATCGGAGTTCCTCCGATTGGGGCCGCTTTTTTTTGGGGGCGGCCCTGCGGGAAAAGCTCCGGGGTGAAACCGGGCCCACCGCCTTCCCTATATCGTGGCGAAACCACCACACCCCTTCTCCACGAACATGAGTTCATCGCCCAATCCCTTTCTCAAGATACCGGAACATCGAGCCCGGACCGCTGCCTGGCTGGTGATCGCTGCCGCCCTGGCACTGCTGCCCTTCGTGTTTGTCGCGCTGCGCGATCTGAAAATCTCCAGTGGCGACGTCGATCCCTGGATGCCGCAAGGAACCCCGGAGCGTGAGATTTACGATGCCTTCGCCGAGCGTTTTCAGGCGCACGATTCCCTGGTGATCGGGTGGGAGGGCGCCGGGCCGAGGGACCCGCGCTTCGATGAGCTGATCGATCGCATCCGGCGAGCGGACGAGGCGCGATCGGTGGAGACGGGAGAGCCTGTCCTGATTGGCAGTGTGCTCGGTCTCGATTCGCTGCTGGACGGGCTCGGTGAACCTTTTTCCACCCATCCCGGCCTGGACCGCGCTTTACGAGAAGAGGTGGCCGGCTACCTGGTATCCCGCGACGGCGAGACCGGAGTGCTTGTGGTGGAGAGCACGGCTCACGGGGCCAACCGGCGGGAGGTCACCTTCCGCCTCATTGACGACGTGGTGCGGGATATTCTCCCCGAGGGAGTGGAGCCGCGGTATGCGGGCCCCTGTTACCTCGCCATCCGGGCCAATGCCGAGAGCCGGAAGATGCTTCGGGTGGTCACCCCGGTGACGGCCTTGCTCTCCCTGCTGGTGGCCTTCTTTTTTCTCCGCAGTGCGGTGCTCGCCGCGATCGCCTTCCTCGTCAGCGGATTGGCCGCGGCAGCGGTGATCAGCGCGATCCATTTCAGCGGCGGGAAACTCGGCGACATGCTCACCGTGGTGCCCAGTCTGGCCCAGCTGCTCGCCATGTCGAATGTGATTCACCTCCTGCACTACTACGCGGAATCCCTCCACGATCACGGCAACCGGAGGCGGGCCTGGCGCGATGCGATTCACCTCGGGTGGTTGCCGACCACGGCGGCCTCGGTCACCACCATGATCGGGTTCGCCGCCCTCTTCTCCAGCAATCTCGAGGTGGCCCGGAGTTTCGCCCTCTTCGGGATCGTGGGGGTTTTTCTGTCCATGGTCCTGGTGCTGACGCTGACGCCCGCGATACTGGCGCTGGTGCTGCCGTCGTCACGGCCGGTGGGTGCGCTCCAGCACGGATTTGTCGGGGGACTCCGTCGTCTGACCCTGCGCCGCCGTTGGGCGGTCTCGATCCCTCTGGTTCTGGCCTTCGGTCTCGCCGCCTGGGGTCTGCCTCGTCTCGGGTCCGACGTGCGCATGGAGACGTTCTTCTCCGAACGATCGGATTTTCACGAACACAACGACTGGTTCGAGCAGAAGATGGGCTCGGTGCAGGGGTCGGAGGTGCTGGTGGAGTTCGATCCCGAGGTCGATGCGCGGACGCAGTTTTCCTACGTGCGATCTCTCTCGCGGCGGATCGGAGAGGTCGATGGTGTTGGAGCGGTGTTTTCCGCGGCCGTTTTTGGACAGGTCCTCTCCGCGATGCCGGCGGGAAAGGAGTGGGGCTTTTTCGAGGGAACCGGGTGGGTCCGGCGGGGATCGGACGGGGATTGCTGGCGCATCGCGGTTCGTCACCAACTCGACCCCGATCCCAGCGAATCGGCGGTCCGCGAGGCACTGCTGCGGGCCATCGGGGAGTCCCCGTCCGACAGGGAGGGAGGCGCCGCGGAGCATCCCCGGGTGCATCTCACGGGGGGGTATCAACTCTTCAGCACCTCGCAGGACGGACTGGTCAACCAGCTGCTGGGGACCTTTCTCTGTGCCTTTCTCGTGATCACTCCGGTGATCGTGTTCTTTCTCCGGAGCATCCGGCTGGGATTCATCGCCATCGTAGGGAATCTCTTCCCTCTGGTGGTGTTCTTCGGACTGTTGGGATGGTCGGGACAACGGGTCGACATCGCGACCATGATGATCGCGGCGGTCGCTTTCGGAATCGCGGTGGATGACACGGTTCACTTTCTCATCTGGTTGTCCCGGGGGATGAAGCGGGAGCGGACCCTGGAGGGCGCCATCTCTCACGCTCTGGGCAACTGCGCCGGGGCCATCCTGCAGACCACCCTGATCATCAGTCTGGGCATGACAGCTTTTTTGCTGAGCGAGTTCCAGCCTTCGGTCAGGTTTGCCCTCTTCTCCGCGCTGGTGCTGGTCATCGCCCTGGTCGGAGATCTCCTCCTGCTGCCCGCCCTGATCCTGGGGGCGCTGCGTCCCATCTTCCGCCGGCGGAAGCTACGCTACAGAGCGAGTGCGCCGAGGTGGTTCTGGCGGAGGGGTTCCTTCTTGGCATGGACGGACCCGGGCCTGCCTCTGGGGTGGAACCGCACCGTGGCCGACACCCTGCGCCGGGCGGCGGGTGCGATGCGCCGACTGCGCATGGTGAGCATCTTGGCCACCGTTTTCGCCCTGGCCGTCTGGCGATTTCGGGTGCGGCTACCGTGAGGAGCGGAGGGGCGAATTGCCACGTTCCCACCGATTTCCCATCGTTTGCAGAACCGTCTGGAAGTTCCCCTTCCCAGGTGAGGCGAACCGGTCAGGGACACCGGTTACCCACCAGCGAGCCCTTGAGCGGCTGGCTGTAGTGATTCGGATTCTGGGAATTCCGGCCGATCCGCTTGGGACCCTTCTGGATCGGATCTTTCCGGACTTCGGTCCAAACCCGGGTGGAACCATCGGTGTAAAGCGATTTGTAGGTGATCTCGCAAATCTCGACTTCGTATTCGTAGCCCTCGGGCGTGCAGCACTTCTCGATCCGGCAGCACTTGCGACACACCTGGGTGACCACGCAGCGCACCGGACGATCGGGCCAGATGGGCAGGTTGCACTGCTTCTCGGGGCGCGGAGGACAGAGTTTTTTGGGCGGTTTGGGACAGGGCTCGCAGCAACCGCCGGGAAGACTCACATTGCACCTCATGCAG
Organism: uncultured Akkermansia sp.; assembly: GCA_964562825.1. Lineage (GTDB taxonomy): Bacteria > Verrucomicrobiota > Verrucomicrobiia > Verrucomicrobiales > DEV007 > Arctic95D-9. Next base: position 21,933 of record CAZLUZ010000031.1, on the reverse strand, counting down.
GCGCAGGAACTGAAAATCAGCGCCATCGCACACAACACCAAAATGGAAGCGATCCCTTTCATGTGAGTTCGGAGAAAAGCAGGAACGGCTAAATTTGAGCCAGATTCTTCTAATCCAACCTTTGCTTCTATCGTTGGGCGCAGAGTTCGTCAACCCCTTTTTCGGAGCCCCTCCTGGAATCCGTCAAATTGGATCTGGCCAGGGGATGCTCACCTCTGGTAGCGTCTTCGGTAGTTTTGTGATGATGCATCGCCTTCTCAGCCTCCTCATTTTCGCCGCACTCACGGCTGAAGCCGTCTCGGCCGCCGGCAAGATGCGCCGCTGGACCGATACCGAGGGTCGCAAAGTGGTCGCCCGACTCACCGGCTTCTCCAGTGCCGACCGGATGGTTCGGCTGGAATTGGAGGACGGCCGTGAAGTTCGCTTCTCCATCGAACTGCTGGGGCCCCGGGACCGCGCCTACGTCCGGGAAAATGCCCCCATCGACCTGCGCACCGCTTCCCGCGAGATCGACCAGATCCTCTGGGAAGGACTCGTCGCGGCGAACCGGAGCATCAAGGAGGAGAAAGCCAGGCTGATCCGGAACGTGGAGATGCCCCCGGCCGAGCGGAACCAGGAGATGGCCCGACTGATCCACCGGGAGAGACTGACTCACCCCACCGAACCGCTGGATAACGAGCGTTTTCTCCGCCGGGTCTACCTCGACATCGCGGGCCGCATCCCGACCTACGAAGAGGCTCAGAGATTCCTGCGTCCCAGCCCGGGGCAGGCAGAGCGGGAGGAACTCATCGACGAACTGCTCGATTCCGAGGCTTTCGTCAGCCATTTCTTCAACTACCTCGGGGACCTCCTCCGCATCCGAGACGGCATCAGCATGGGCGGATTCGACAACCTGAAAGCGGAGGCCTACTCCGATTGGGTGAAGGACCAGATCCGGCGAGACCGCCCCTGGGACGAGTTCGTCACCGACCTGCTCGCCGCCGAGGGGCACTTCTGGGACAATCCGGCCACGGGTTATCTGCTCACCGATTACGGCATGGAACTGTGCAATCTCTCCAACACCTTTACTACCTTCGCCGGTACCGAGATCACCTGCGCCCAGTGCCACGATCATCCTTTCGAGGACGTCTACCAGATCGATTTCTACCGCATGGCGGCATTCTTCGGCCATCTCCGGTTCGAGGAGCGCGAGGGACAACCCGCCCTCAGCGCCATCGAGGCTAAGAAAAAGGAATTCGCCGCGGCGGCGAAGAAGGAGGAGCGGGACCTCGGCGACCTCAACACCATCCTGGGGGCCTACCGCATCCGGTTGACGGATGGTTCCGAGACCTCGACGCAACTGCCCTTTGACTACCAGTACGACAACGGGGAACCGCACCAGCGAGTTCGGCCCGGGGTATACTTCGGCGATATCGTGGACCTCGAGGAGGCCCCCACTCCCCGGGCCGCCTTCGCCGAATGGTTGACCTCCGAGGGGAATCCACGGTTCACCATCAATATCGTGAACCGCCTGTGGAAACACGTCTTCGGCATCGCCCAGATTGAGCCGGTGGACAACATACCGGGACACCTCGACGGCCAGGCCCAGAACTACGAGTTGCTCAAGTTCCTCGAGAATCTCATGAAGGAGGTCGATTACAGCGTCAGGGATTTTCTCCGGGTGCTCTACAAAACCCGCACCTACCAGCGGGAGGCCTGCTACCGGTCGCCCACCCTGACCATGATCGATCGAGGGGAATTCCATTTTCCCGCCCCGGTTCTGCGGCGTCTCTCTGCGGAACAGCTCTGGGACTCTCTCGTCGCCATGTCGGTGGAGGAACCCGAGGCAGCGGAGCGCCGTACCCGCATTCTCGAGGGGTATCAGGAGCTGATGAACGTGGATTGGTCTACCATGACCTATCCCGCGGCTCTGGAGTGGACAAAGCGCTACGATCAACTGGGCAAAAGCGGCTCCATGATGGCGGCGAACCGTGACCGGCGGGGACGCACCCCAGCCCCCGCGGTGATGAAACGAGCCTCCGAATTGCCCCAGCCGGGGCCGGTCGGGTCCTTCCTGCATTCCTTCGGTCAGTCGGACAAGAAATTCATCGAGAACAGCAGCCGGGACGGGACCATTCCCCAGGTGATGCTGCTGCTCAACGGCTCCCTGACCAACCGGGCGATGGCGGAGTCGTCCCAGGCGATGGTCCGGCACGCCCGCGAGGAGCGCGATCCCGACGAAGGGGCGCGGGTCATCTTCCTCAGTGTGCTGACCCGGTACCCTGCGCCCCAGGAGAGAGAAGATGTGGAGAATCTGGTCCGGTCCGGTCCCGGGGGCACGGATTACTCCGATCTGATCTGGGCGCTGCTCAACACCCGCGAATTTCTCTTCATCCAGTAGTCCCCGAGCCATTCCCATCACCCCATGAAAGATCTCGACCTCCTCGATACCGTGACGCGCCGGCAGTTCGCCGAGCAAACCGCAACCACCGCTCTCGGTCTCTCCCTGCTCCCGGCGATGGACCAGGCTATCGGCAATGCTCCGGGAGGACGCGCCCGGCACGTGATCTATATCTACATGGCCGGAGGCATGACCCATCTGGATACCTTTGACCCGAAGCCGGGCGCGGATACCCAGGGACGCACCGGAGCGATCGACACAGGCGTTCCCGGCATCCAGCTCAGTGAGTACATGCCCGACCTGGCAAAAAACTTCGGGGACATCGCCGTGGTCCGGTCGCTCGGGCAGAAGACCGGGGCTCACGGGGGAGCCTCCTACTGGATGCAGACCGGCTACCAGGAGAGCCCGGCTATTCGGCACCCCAACATGGGCGCCTGGGCGCAGAAGGCCCTGGGCAAACAGCATCCGCAACTCCCCGATACCATCCACATCGGCGGAAGTGGTCCGGGCGCGGGATTCCTCGGCGCGGCCTATGCACCGCTGCCGATCAGCGACCCCTCGAAGGGGCTGCCCAATGCCGATTTTCCCGTGGAGGAAGCCCGCCTCAGACAGCGTCTGGAGTCGCTCGGGGGGCTGAACCGCACCTTTCTCAACAAATACCAGACCGACGACGTACAGGCCTACAGTGATTTCTACGACAACACCCTCGAGTTTCTCCAGAGCGAGGAGCTGGAGGTCTTCGACCTGAGGAAGGAAAAGCGGGAAACCCGCGAATCGTATGGCAACGGCCGCTTCGGTCAGGCGTTGCTCCTGGCCAAGCGCCTGGTCAAGAGCGGGGTAAGGTTTGTCCGGGTGGGCAACGGGGGGTGGGACATGCACAACGACCTGTGGAATCGGGGGCCCGGCAAGATCAACGAGTTTTCCCGCGGCGTGGCCAATCTGATCCAGGACCTCAAGGCCGAGGGGCTCTTCGAGGAGACCCTGGTCGTGCTCACCACCGAATTCGGCCGCACTCCGGTAATCAACGCCCGGGGCGGCCGCGATCATCACCCGCGCTGTTTCTCCGCCATGCTGGCGGGCGGGGGCATCCGCGGCGGTCAGGTCTACGGGAAGACGGACGATCGGGGCATCGCGGTGGAGGATGATCCCTGCGGGGTGGACGATTTCAACGCGACCATCGCCACTGCCCTGGGATTGCCCCTGGAAAAACGATTCCATTCGCCGGGGGGACGGCCTTTTCAGATCACCAGCCGCGGCAAACCCCTGCTCTCGCTGTTTGGGTGACAGAAAAGGGGCCTGGAGAACCCCGGGGCCGACCGAAGCGGGGCGGGATTCCAACGTTTACAAGCGCCTGCGGCGGGGGAAGATAGGGCATGCCGCATCCAGACACCAACGCGCCCGCCATCGGAGTGATCGGGGGCTCCGGCCTCTACGAAATCGACGGATTCACCGACGTCGAGGAAATCCGGGTGAAAACGCCTTTCGGCGACCCGTCCGACGCCATCATCCGGGGCCAGTTCGCCGGTCGCCCGGTCTGCTTTCTGCCCCGCCACGCGCGGGGGCACCGCATCCTCCCCAGCGAACTGAATCACCGCGCCAATATCTGGGCCCTCCGCTCCCTCGGGGTGCGCTGGATCGTGGCGGTCACGGCGGTGGGCTCGCTCCAGGAGCAATACGCCCCGCGAAACATCGTCCTCCCCGACCAGTTTTTCGACCGGACCTCGCGTCGCACCGAGCACACCTTTTTCGGGGAGGGGATCGTGGCTCATATCTCGTTCAGCGATCCGATCTCGACTCACCTCCGGGAATTGCTCGCCGCGGAATGCGCCCGATTGGGCATTGTGGCCTTCAACGGGGGCACCTACGTGAATATGGACGGTCCGGCCTTTTCCACCCGAGCCGAGTCCGAGACGAACCGGAAACTGGGATTCGACGTCATCGGAATGACGAATCTGCCCGAGGCCAAACTGGCCCGCGAGGCGGAAATCGCCATGGCGACCCTGGCGATGGTGACGGACTACGACTGCTGGAAGACGGACGAGGATGCGGTGACCGCCCATGCGGTGATCGAGCATGTTCAGGCTAATGCGGCGTCGGCCAAGGACGTACTTAGGGCTGTGATGCCGCTGATACCCGAAAGGCCCGACTGGCCCGAGCACAACGCCTTGGACCACGCTCTCTTCACCGATCGCGCCCTGTGGCCGGAAGAGACCATCGCGAAACTCGAACCGATTCTCCGGAGGTTTTTGTAGAATCCGGGATCGGCAGACTCTATCTTTACCAATGCCCGGGGTGTCCAGCAGAGCCCCTCGCCATCTTACCCCCCATTTGTCCGCCTTGAATTCGACTTTCCACCTCATCGGCCGGCTCAGCCTCTTGGTCGCCGTCGTCGCCCTCTGTGGTTGCCAGACCGCACGGAATGGCCGGGGCAACAAGCAGGCCTCTTTCACCAAGCCGGAATCGAGTCGTCCCGCACCGCTGGGCCGGCAGCACTCCTACAACAGTGTCTCCACGGACCGGCCCGTGATCGCCCTGACTTACGACGACGGACCTCACCCGCAGAACACGCCCCGCCTGCTCGACATCCTGCGCTCCCACCAGGTCAAGGCGACTTTCTACGTGACCGGAGAGAATGTCCGCAAGCATCCCGGCATCCTCCGGCGCATTGTCGCAGAGGGGCACGAGGTCGGAAATCACACCATGACCCACGGGAAGATCACGACGATGGATCAGGCTGCGGTGCGACGCGAAATCGCGGACACCCAGAATCTGATCGTGGCGGCGACGGGGCGCTACCCGCAGACCTTCCGTCCTCCCTACGGTGCCATCACCGAGGGGCAGAAGGCATGGATCAAGGCGGAATTCGGCATGCCCTCGATCCTCTGGTCGGTCGACCCGAAGGACTGGCAGAGACCCGGCACTGGCGTGGTGACCGATCGGCTGGTCCAGGGAGCGAGTCGCGGGGGGATTCTGCTTCTCCACGACATTCACGCTCCTTCGGTGGATGCCACCCCCGGGGCGCTGGTCCAACTGAAGCGCCAGGGCTACAGCTTCGTCACCGTTTCCCAGCTCATCGCGCTGGAGCGGTAAGGACAGGGGAAAGCTTTGTCAGCAGAAAGCGGGAGCACTGCCGTTCTCGATGCTGCATCCGGCCCCAAGGGCGAACTACAGGGAGATCGGATTGTAGTTCTGGTTCAACACCTCGGCCGTCACCGTCTGCATGTAGGTGAAAATGGCGACTTCGAGTGCATTCTCGACCATTTCGAAGGGATGCTTCGCCACGAAGATGATGTCCCCGTTGGCGATGGGCACGTCCAGCGCCCGTCCCTTCAGGATTTCCTTCAGGTTCGCCTCGCGAGTTTCCGGGGAGTGGATGCCGCCCCGCAGAATCAACACCCTGGTGCGAAAGGCGCCATCGGCGAACCCTCCCGCCTCGGCGATCGCCCTGGCCACGGTGAGACGGTTTGGCATCTTGATGCGGCCGGGACGCCCCACCGCTCCGAGCACGTAACATTCGTTTTCGAGGACGGACGCGACATAGAGGTAGTCGTCGGGCTGCAGAAACGCATTCTGGGAGAGATCGCCCTGCTGGTACAGTCTGGCCAGATCGATGTCCAGCTTCCGGCCCCCGCGGGAGACGAAAGACCGCCCGAAATCGGCGAGCCCGAAGGCGGATCCCCGGACCGTGCCCACCTCGACCCCCTCGGCCCGAGCGATGCCCTCCAGCACCGTGGTGGGCCGGTCGAGAACGAAGCTGCCCGGCTTTCTGACGCGTCCGATGATGGAGAACTGCTTGCTCCCGATACCGACGGGAGTGACGATGAGGCGCGCGTCCTGCCGGTAGTCCCGCAGGGCCTCTTCCATGCGGCTCCTCAACTGATCCACGGTGAGGCCGTCGGCCTCGATCCCGACGGCCTGAAGATAGCTCAAGGTGCCGTCGGGCGCGATGGTCACGGTTCTCTTGAGGTCACCCCGATCGAAGAGAGAGAACGTCACCGCGTCACCCGGGCCGAGGGTGAAGACCGAACTTTTCGGCGGATCGGGCGGAGAGGCTGGCGCCGACTCCTCCCGCGGTGCCGGGGGCGGGGAGATCAACGGGGCTTCCGTCGGAGGATCGATGGGAGCGAGCGTCTCCGGAGGGGGCGCCTCGGGAAGCTGGATCGCCCGGGATTCGCCGGAGGACCCCCCCGCCTCCTCGACGGCCGCGGCGCCGAGGTCCATCGGGATCACCCGAGCTTTCTTGTGCAGTTGCTGAGGCGGCCAGCCCCCGCGCACCTGGTGCGTCTCCACCTCGCGGAACAGGGGAAACACCGCCCGGTCCCAGTCCTGGGCGAGAAACTCGGAAGGCGCGACCAGGTTGAAAAAAAAGATAAAAAATCCGAGGTATCGCATCTCTAAGATTTTAAATGTTTCCAAACCAAATGCAACCGCTTCCTTGATCTCGGGCGGGGCGCCAGATTCACGGGCCGGAGGGTGATCCGGTAGGGAACGAGGATTCGGGGTATTCGCCGACGAGGCGATCCCGGGAGTCGAAAAAGAGGATGCGCTGGTCGTCCAGCCCGAGCACGACGACCGTTGCATTGGGGTATTGGCGAAAGCCCTCGGCGAGGGGGGAGTCGTCGACCCAGGAACTCCCCGCCCAATCTTCGCCGAGAATCGCCCGCGCCTGTTCCGGACTCCGGACCCGGCAGATCGTCTTTCTTCCGTCGGGCGAGCGGGTGAGTCCGTGCTCCAGCGAATCGCGGAGGGAGGCGAGCACCGCAGGATCGGTGTCCGCGTAGTGGGTTCCGAGAAGGGCGTAGAATTCGCTGTCGAGTCTCGGAGCCCGCTGGGCGATTCTGCCGGAAAAGTCGGGGGGGACCTCTCCGTAGTAGGTGACGGGGAAGAGAGCAGCCGAGGGCGGGGTGCCCCCTTCGTCGTCCGGGATGCAACCCGTCAAAGAGAGCGCCGCGATGAAGGTGGCGATATGGTTGAATGTTCCCCGCATGGTGGATCGACGGGACCACCGTAACAGCGGCCCGGGAAAGGCAGAAACGAAAACTCCGGGGAATTGGGGCGGGGGAAAATCGCGCTCAGACATCCGCCTCGTTTTCCGTCTCGCTCTGGGGCGTGGTGATGACCGGCGTGAGCAGGAGAATGAGCGCGAGAATGACGTAACCTGCGGTCCATGTCCACGCCGGGCGGAGGACCTCCGTGTAGCCGGTCGCATCGAATTCGAATCCGTGCATGAAACCGAGGGTGGAGAGCGCGGCGCCGGCGACAGCCCACAGGGCACCCGCGCGGAAGCGGCGCTCGCAGATGGCGACCACGATGGCGGTGAGAATCAGGCTGGAGTAGATGTAGCCGGCATTGAGCGCGAAAATCCCCTCGACGAACAATTCCTCCGCGGCGAAGCGATCGAGGATGCCCTCCGGCATGGGTGTCTGTCCCGGACCAAATCCCAGCGCAGTCCAGGTCTTGAACATCATGAGATAGGCGAGAGCGGCCAGGGCGGGGAGCAATCCCACGGCGATGGCGGGGACGTGGAGCGGCGGCACCGCCCGGAAGCTCTGCACCAGGATGGTGAGACCTATCCAGATGAGGATGGCCATGCCCGCCTCGATGGGGATCAGGTAGGTCAGGGTCCCCAGCAGGCCGGTGAGCAGGATGACGGCGAAGAAGACCGCGTTGATCGTGCTGTATCCGGCGCGGGCTCCGAGCGCCTTCCACCCGGGGTGACCGATGTAGATGGTGGTGGGGTAGGGAGAGCCGAAAAGCGCGGTGGCGAGGGAGCCGACGCCATTGCAGATCAGGGAGGATCGGGTGTCGTAGCGGTCCCCCGCAGCGGCGGCCGATTCGAGGTTCATCAGCGATCCCGCCAGGCTGAGGAAACCCATGGAGAGAGCCGTGGGGAGGTAGATCGCGAGGTAGCGAAAGGCCTCCACAAACTCCCCGATCACAGGAACGGGCAGGTGAATGCCCAGGTGACTCCCGTGATGGGTACCCACCGGAACCACCGAAGGGAGTGCCGCGGCGTGGAGTCCCCAGGCGATAGCGGTTCCGGTTCCCAGGATGACGACTCCGGCGGGGATGCCGAGGCGGAAGCGAACCCTTCCGAAATACACCGCAAAGGTCAGGGCCAGGGTCGTGAATCCGATCAGGGGATGGGCGTAGGCGCGGAAGAAATAGAGTCCGCCGAGAAAGACCAGTCCGATTCCGGCGATGGCGGCGAGCAGGGCGGCCCGGGGTGTCCAGCGCCGGATGCGCTCCGCGACAAAGGAACCGAGCAGTTCCACCAGACCCGAGACGAGGCAGGCGATCAACCCCGCGTGCCAGGCGATCGTTTGCGCTTCCTCGGGAGATGCGCCCCGGTCCAGCGCGGCGAGGCGGGCCGGCAGCATGACGCCGAAGCTGAAGACGAGCACGGTGAACAGGTTGATACCGTAGGGCAGAGCGCAGACGTCGTCCCGTCCCTCGCGGCGGGCGAGGAGACGGGCCTGACGGGCGTAGAAGAGGTTGCCGATGAGGAGCCCCACCGCATTGGCGGGGAGGATTCGACCGAAAAAGAACTCCGGAGAAAAGCCCAAGGGCCCGAGGCAGATGCTGCTGATGAGCAGCAGCATGATGAGGTTGTCCAGTCCCAGGGCGAAGAACCCATCCCAGTCTCCCCTGACAATTCGCTTCATGACCGCCCATACTCGGGCGAGTCTCGGTGGAATGGCAAGTCAGGGGGCGGGAAATCCGGAAGAAAAGTAGACCCGGGCCTTCCCTTCTGCTCCCGCCACGACGATGCGACATTCCAGCTGTGGGTTCTCCTCGATGAGGCGCAGTCCCTCTTCGGGGCCCATCACGCAGAGCGCGGTGGCGTAGCCATCGGACAGTGTCGCATTCGGGGCGAGCACCGTGGCGGCGATGCGCCGGGTCAGACCGAGTCCGGTCTTGCGGTCCACGATGTGGGAATAGCGTACCCCGTCGATGACGAGAAACTTTCTCGTGTCTCCCGAGGTGGAGATCGCCGCGTTGGCGAGGGGCAGGGCCCGACCTTCGGTTTTTTCCATCTCCAGGGTTTCGACACCGACCGTCCACCCCGCCGTTCCCGGGGGACTTTTGCCGGCCACGATATCGCCGCTCGCCGCCACCACGGCGTGGGGGAAGCCCCGTTCCTCGAGAAGGCGGAGCATCTCGTCCGCGGCATAGCCCTTGGCGATGCCTCCCAGGTCAAGGGACATGCCGTCGACCCCTTTGCGCACCGTGCGCCGGTTCGGATCGATTGCCAGATGCTCCATGCCGGTGCGGGCGCGGGCCGCATCGATCTGTTCGCGTCGGGGAAGCTCGCCGTTCTTGCGGGCCCGCCGCCACAGCCGGACCATGGGGCCGACCGTCACGTCGAAGGCGCCGCCGCTGCGCCGGTGAAGTTCTTCCGCCTGGAGCAGGATGTCGAGGAGGGCTTCGCTGACCAGCACCTCCGTGTCGGCGGGTGCCCGGGAGAGCCGGCTCAGCTCCGAGTCGATGAGGTAATCCGAGAAGACTCCGTTCAGTTCCGCAACCCGATCGAAAGCCTCGCGGCAGGCCGCGGTGCAGCGCTCCAGGCTGTGGTTTTCGGGCTCCACGTCATGGGGAACCCACACCCGGATGGTGAAGAGGGTGCCCATGTGGGGCTCCCGAAAGTCGTAGATGTCTCCGCGGGGCGGTTCCGGCTCCCCGCACCCCAGCCCGGGCAAAGAGCAGCCGAAAAAGGCGATCGCCCACCAGAGACGGGAGCGTCGAGGGGCGTCGGGGCGGTGGAATCTCATCGGCTTCCCGAGGCGCGCGAGCCTATTCCTCCTCCGGCACGCCGCAGTTCCACAGGGCGTGCATGCGCTGCACATCGGGGACCTTGAGGGGCCGGACTAGACGGAACCCGAGCCAGATGGCGTCGGTGTGGTACCAGATGGACTTGGGCAACTGGGGGTCCTGCTGCTTCCAGGCCTCCTCCGAGGGCCAGCGTCGCGCCGCCCGCAGGTCGACCGCAGGATCGTACCAGGACCCGCCCCGGGCCACCCGGGGGTAGAGCGTGCGCGGAAATACCAGGGGATCGATCACGGTGACTCCACCTCCCGAACGCGCCCCGTAGGCGTCGGGGGTGTATTGGTCGAGGCACCACTCCATCACGTTGCCGTGCATATCGAAAAGTCCCCAGGGATTCGGTTTTTTCGTCCCCACTTTGGCGTAGCCGGAGAGCGTGGGATTGTTCAGGTCCGTTTCGAAGACGGCGTATTCGGTGAGTTCTCCGGGAGGACAGTGGAAGGGCCCTGTCGAACCGGCCCGACAGGCATACTCCCACTCCGCTTCCGTCGGCAGCCGGTAGAAGTGACCGGTCTGGGCGCTGAGCCACTGGCAGAATTTGTTGGCGGCGTGCTGTGTCATCGAGATGGCCGGGTACCCGTCGAGCCCCATGCCGAAGCTCATTTCGGTGTAGGGAGCGGTGGGGGCGGACACGATGTCGACGAGTTCGGCGTCCGGCTCGATCTTGATGGGCGAGCCGTCCTTGTTTCTCGGCACCGCCGTGATCATGAAGGGATTGTACATGTCCCAGGTGACCTCGAATTCTCCCATCCAGAAGGGCTCGATACTGACCTGATGCTGCGGGCCTTCGTCGTCGAGACGGCCTTCCTCGTCGGGCGGACTGCCCATGAGGAACTCGCCCCCGGGGATCGGGACCATCGAATACTTCACCCCGGTGGTGGGGATGGTATTTTCGTAGCGCTCCATCTCCCCCGCGGACTTCTCTGGAGAGTTGGCCACGATAACCTCGCGCATCCGCATGACCAGCTCGAGATTGTCCGCCACCGCCTCATCCTCGGCGGCGACGGCTCCGAGGCTGAATCCCTCGGGCCAGACGGCTCCCTGGTGAACCCAAAGGGTCAGTTTCTCTTTCTGGGCGGCGCTGAAGGGCCCGCCTTTCTGCAGGACGGGCAGCACGTCTTTCTCGAAGTGCATCCGCTGCTTCTGCTCCAGCACCACTCCCTCGGGCCAGTCGGCGCCCTGCTCGATCCAGAGTTTGATGGTCTCCTGTTGGGCGAGGGTCAGAGGATCGTTCTTGGCCGGAGGCATGACCAGGTCGTCGTCCTGCGGCAGGGTGGTCATCCAGTAGACCGCGCTGTTGTCGGGATCCCCCGGCACGATGACTTCGCCTTCCCAACTGGAGCCTCCCTTGAAGGCCAGTTCCCGGGTGTCCATGCGGTAATCGCCCTTGTCGTCGCCCTCGTCATGGCAGCCGATACAGGTGGCCTCGAAGATCGGCTTGACCTGGGTCATGAAATCAACTTTGGCCTCCGGAGCGGCGTGCAGGATTGGCCCGGCGGAGGATATCAGAAAAATGGCGAGCGCTTTTCGGATCATGGGGTGAATTTCTGGAAACTTACGACTCAACCCGATGGAACGAAAGGGGTCAAGAAGCGTGATCCCATTGTGCTGAAGGAAAAGAGCATTGATGAACCCGATTCCAAGGGCTTTACGATTTTTCACGAGGGAGTGGGAATCTTCTCGGGTTGACGCCACCTCTCCCGCCCGTGAGGGTAGCGCGGTGAGGTCTCGGAGAGTCATCCTGGCGCTGACCCTGGCAGCGACGGTGTCCTTCGCGGCGGCCCGCGACGAACCGGTCCGGGGTTTCGTTACCGTGGAACCCTTCGAGATTCGGGTGGAAGCGATCTGCCGCCCGGTCGATTTTCGCGACACTTGGGAGATTCGTGAGGATGTCCTCGCCGGGCCCTCCAGGGAAAAGATCCTGGAGAATGCGCTCCAGTTTCTTCGCAAGGGCACCGCGATCCAGTCTCCCGGCAGAGACTTCGCTTTCGACTCGGCCCAGGTTCGCTACATTGTGTTGAGCCCGGATCTCGGCTACGTGCCCGACGATCGGGAAAGCATTCCTCTCTCCGAAGCCCTCGTCGGCGTGTCGATGTCGGCTCTCGCCGAAGACGTCGGGGAACTCACTGTCAAGTGGAACTGGCGCGCGCCCGGGCAGGAAAAGGTGCCGGTGCAGCTAACCGTGGGAACGGAGACCATGGCCCGATTTCTCACCGAGGAGTATGCCACGATGAACTGGATCCGGCAGGTCGGTTCCGAACTCGAGCCGAAGCTCCTGCCCGTTCCCCCCGTCGAGAGAGGGCGCCGCAGCCACCAACCCCTCCTCCTCTACGGAGGCCTCGGATTTCTCGGCTGCGCCGGACTGCTCGTTCTTTTCCTCAAGACCCGAACGCCCTCGGTCGTGTTTTTTCTCCTTCCCCTGGCCGCGGCAGCGCTTTTTGGAGCGTTTCGCTTCGCCCCTCTCGTGCCCCTCTTCCCCGGGAACTCCCAATCGGACGAACTGGTCTATTCGCTTCTGCGTAACACCTACCACGCTTTCGATTTTCGCGACGAATCCGACATCTATGACATCCTCGGAGAGAGTATCGCGGGGCCGCTGCTGGAATCGGTGTACCTGGAGGTGCGGCAGGGATTGGAACTGGAAACCCAGGGCGGCCCGCGGGTCCGTATCAAGGGCGTGGACCTCAGGGAGACCCGCGTCATCGATCGAAACAATGATGCCGGAACCTTCGACATCCAATCGGAGTGGGTCGCGGTGGGCGATGTGACGCACTGGGGCCACTCCCACCTGCGCACGAACCGTTACCGGGCGATTTTGCGGATCGGCGCATTTGACGAAACCTGGAAAATCACCAGAATGCGGCTGCTGGAGGAGGAGCGCACCCAGCAGGTCACCCGTATCGGCGAGGGCGAACCAGTGACCCCGTGAATGCGTTTCACCGAACTTGCGGCAGCTTTCCCGGCCAACGTCATCATGATCGCCTGTGAGAACCTCTCATTCGCCTATCCCGGAGAGTCTTTCTCCCTCGAGATCGCGAGCTTCTCCGTAGATCGGGGCGAAACCGTCGCCGTGACCGGTCCGAGTGGTTGTGGCAAGACCACGCTGCTCCGACTGATCGCCGGCATTCTGGTCCCCCGGGGAGGGAGTGTTCGGGTGGGGGAGCAGATGGTCTCCGCCCTGTCCCGGAGGGAGCGACAGGCCTTTCGCATCGAGCAGATCGGCATCGTGCAACAGGAGTTCGAGCTGCTCGATTACCTGACTGTGGTGGAGAATGTGTTGCTGCCTTATCGGATCTCCGCTCGCGTCCGGCTGACCGGGGAAGCCCGGCTCCGGGCGGACCGGCTCCTCGGGCGCCTCGGAATCGATGGACTGGGGGAAAAGTATCCCCAGCAACTCTCCCAGGGGGAGCGCCAGCGCACCGCGATCTGCCGGGGGCTGGTCACCGCTCCGGGGCTCATCCTGGCCGACGAACCGACGGGCAATCTGGACCCGGAGAATCAGTCCCGCAGTGTGGCATTGCTGCTGGAACAGGCGGCCGAGATGGGGGCCACCGTGGTCATGGTGACCCACGAGCCCTCCCTCCTGCCGCTTTTCACCCGAACCGTCCATCTCCCCGATCTCCGCTCCGCTACCCCATGAACTGGAACGGCATCTGGCATCTCGGCAGCAGGTATCTGCGGCGAAAACGGGGCAAGACGATCCTGCTGGTGGCAGCCTTTTCCCTGGTCTGGCTCCTCCCCGGTGTGGTGGCCGTGGTCGTGTCTCAGGCGGAGTCTCACCTTCGGCATCGGGCGGACAGCACCCCACTGCTGGTGGGACGCGCCGGCAGCCCGCTCGAGCTGGTCTTCAACGGCCTCTATTTTTTCAAGCCCGAAGTGGGCGTTTTCCCCCGCAGCGAGATCGGAGGACTGGGGCGTGGAGTCGACGTCATCCCTCTCTATGCCCGCTTTTCGGCCCAGGATCACCGCATCGTGGGCACCTCGGTGGATTATTTCCGTTTCCGCCAGCTCCGCTTCTCCCAGGGCCGGCCCTTCGTTCGCCTGGGGGAATGCGTGGTCGGGGCGGAGGTGGCGAGAATTCATGGTCTGGCGGAGGGGGATTCGGTGATCTCTTCGCCGGGCTCCATCTTCGATCCGGCGGGCGTCTATCCCCTGAAAATGCGCGTCTGCGGAGTGATGGCACCGAGCGGAGCCGCCGACGACCGGGCCGTCTTCGTCGACCTCAAGACCGCCTGGGTCATCGAGGGCATTGGTCACGGACACGAGGACGCCGAGAAAATCGATGAATCGGGGAGACTGGCCTCCGGTCCGGGGGAGATCCGGATCAACGCCAGCGTCGAGCACTACAACGAGGTCACCCCGGAGAATGTGGACAGCTTCCATTTTCACGGCGATCCGGGAGAGTTTCCTCTCTCGGCGGCGATCATCATCCCCCGGACGGCCAAGGCCCAGGCTCTCCTCAAGGGAAGGTTTCAGGACCGGACGGATATGCAGATTGCTTCGCCGGCGGAGGAGATGGACGAGCTCTTCGCTACTGTGTTTCGCATTCAGAACGTCGTCGTGGGGATTCTCGTTCTCATCGGGCTGGCCACTCTGGCGATCGGTGCGCTGGTCTTTTTGCTCTCTCACCGGCTTCGCATCCCGGAGTTTCGCAGCCTTTCCCACATGGGCGCCGATCCTGCCGTGCTCCGTGGCCTGATTGGATTTGAGGCGTTCTTCGTGCTCGCGGCGAGCCTGCTGGTGGCCGGAGCGGTTCTCCTGGTCGTCTACTGGCTGACCCCATGGGTCATTCCCCAGGTGTTGGGATAAACTTGACCGAGGTCTCGCCCACGGGCGGGGACAAAGGTTGAGGAAGGGCTTTGACGCAGCGGCGAATTCGCGGCATGGTCGAGTCGAGAGCATGCGCACCTATCCGATTCTCACAGCCTTCCTGGCGATGGTGCTGTTCGCCTCCCTCGCGGACCCCTTCAGTCACGCCAGCGGGTGGTTCTTCCGGAATTCGCCGGAGGCCAGGATCATCCGCAAGGCCGCCCGATTCGACCTCGTGCCCGTCTCGGAGGCGGTTCCCGGCAGCGTCATCGACATGCGCTACAAGATCACCTCGGCCTCGGGGAAACCTCTTTACGTCCAGGACATGCCGTGTCTCATCCACGTGGAGACGGGGAAGAAGCTGCATGCGGCCCAGCGCGAACTGGAGCGGCAGGGCTATGGGTTGAAGGTGTGGGACGCCTGGCGCCCCCCCGAGGCGCACATCGCCCTGTGGGAGGCGGTCCGCGATCCCCGCTACGTCGTCCCTCCGGAAAAAGGCCTCTCCTGGCACTGCTACGGCATCTCCGTCGACGTCACCCTGGTGAAAAAAGACGGTCGCGGCGGGCTCGTGGAAGTCCAGATGCCGACCCGGTTCGACGTGTTCACCCCGGCGGCTTCGTCGCATTACACCGGCGGCGACACCGAAGTGAAACGGCACCTCGACATGCTCCAGACCGCGATGGACAATGCCGGGTTTCGACGAATCAACGACGAATGGTGGCACTTTGACGACGCCGAGACGGCGCGGCAGAGAGTCTACCAGGTGACCGCGGAGCGTCTCGGAATCGAACTGCCCGAGTGACCCGCATGGAACGGATGCGGCAGTCCGCCATCGGGATCCTGCGGAAGCTGCAGGATCGGGGCCACACCGCCTATTTTGCCGGTGGCTGCGTCCGCGATCGCCTCCTGGGACGGGAACCCGGGGACTACGACATCGCTACCGACGCCACGCCCGACCAGATCCTGGCCCTGTTTCCCGACGCCGACACGGTGGGGGCCCACTTCGGCGTGGTCCTCGTGCGACGGCGGGGTTTCTCGTTCGAAATCGCAACCTTTCGCGAAGACGGGGAATATAGCGATGGACGACGTCCCGACTCCGTGCGCTTCACCGGGGCCGAACAGGATTCCCGTCGCCGCGACTTCACCGTCAACGGACTCTTCGAGGATCCCATCCGGGGGGAACTGATCGACTACGTCGGCGGAAGAGCCGATCTCGACGCGGGAATCATCCGGGCCATCGGGGATGCCCGCCAGCGATTTCGGGAGGATTACCTGCGCCTGCTCCGCACGGTCCGTTTTGCTGCCACGTTGGACTTCGAGGTCGACCGCGCCACCTGGGATTCCGTAGCCATCGAGGCCGAGAACATCCACGTCGTCTCGCCGGAACGCATCCGGGGCGAACTCGACAAGATCTGGGCCCATCCCAACCGGGTCAGAGGATTCGATCTGCTCGCGGACTCCGGCCTGATGAAAGCCGTGCTGCCTGAGATCTTGCACCTGCGGGAAGGCGAAGCGCCGCTCCCGCACCATCCCGGGGGCTGCGCCTTCGAGCACACCCGGCTGATGCTGAGCCACCTGCCCCCCGACGCGCCGCTCACCCTCGCTCTCGCGGTGCTGTTCCACGAAGTCGGCAAACCCGCGGCGCGCACGGTCGACGAGGCCGATGGCAGCATCGGGTATTTCGGGCACGAGAAGATCGGAGCCGAGCTGGCGGAGCGGGTTCTACGGCGCCTGAAGTATTCCAATGCCGTGATCGAGGCCGTGGTCACCGAGGTCTCGCACCAGGGGGAGTTCAGAAATGTCGGGAACATGCGGGTCTCGACGCTGAAACGGTTCATGGCGAGAGAGACCTTCGCCGAAGAACTGGAACTGCACCGGGTCGATTGCGTGAGCCGCCACGGATCTCTGGCGAATTACGAGTTTCTCCTCCACAGGCAGAGGGAGTACGCGGGGGAGCCCCTCATCCCGGAGCCGTTTCTCCGGGGGCACGATCTCATCGCCCGCGGCGTACCACCGGGGCCGGAGGTCGGGACGCTGCTGCGCGAGGCACAGGACCTGCAATTGGAAGGCGCCCTGACCAGCCGCGAGGAATCGGTCGCCTGGCTTGACGATCGGCTCGGGAAATGCTGAACCTCGATTTTGACATCGACCCCTTCCTCTCCAACGTTTTGTTTCGAGCATGAAATTGAGCCGATTTGTTCCCTTCCTGGGCTCTGTCGCCCTCATCACAGGTCTGTTTGCGTCGCCCCGCGAAGCCACCGCCGAATCCCTCACCTGGCACGACGTCGCCGGGTTCGGCGTGGAGGGTCAGGGCTGGCACCACGACGATCTGGAGTCCCCCTTCGATCGACTTCCCGCCAAGGCGCAGGACGTCGTGCGTGGAGCGGTGTGGAATCTCAGCCGTCAGAGTGCCGGTCTGAGCTTTCTTTTCAACACCGACGCCACGGATTTTGAGATCCGCTACACCCTCGGCTCCGACCGGTTGGCGCTGGCGCATATGCCGGCTACCGGAGTCAGTGGGATCGATCTCTATGCTCTCTCGGGGGATGAAGGCTGGCGATGGGTGGCGGTATCCCGTCCCGAATCCGGAGAAGTCCGCTTCCGGGTGCAGGGTCTGGACGCGGGGAAGCGGAGCTACAAAGCCTACCTTCCCCTCTACAATTCGGTCACCCGGATCGAGGTGGGAATTCCCCCGGGCAAAGTCTTCGAGGCCGTGGCACCCCGGCTGGAGAATCCGATCGTGTTTTACGGCACCTCGATCACCCAGGGAGCCAGCGCCTCCCGCCCCGGCATGGTGCACACCGCCATTCTGGAGCGCCGGCTGAACCGTCCCATCGTCAATCTCGGGTTCTCCGGCAACGGAAAGATGGAGCCCGAACTCGGCGCGCTCCTCGCCGAGATCGATGCCGCCGTCTACGTGATCGACTGTCTTCCCAACATGACCGAGTCCGACGTGGACGAAAGGGCCGAGGATTTCGTGCGCAGTCTGCGCCGGGCCCGGCCCGACACACCCATCGTGCTGGTGGAAGATCGCACCTATGCCGACTCCTGGATCCGGCCTGCACAGAAATTCCGCAATCAGGGAAGCCGTTCGGCCCTCGTCCGGGCGTACGATAATCTGGTGTCCAGCGGGGTCGGAAATCTGCACTATGTCGAGGGGGACCGTCTCCTCGGGGCAGACGGAGAGGCCACCACCGATGGCTCCCATCCGAGCGACTTGGGCTTCATGCGCCAGGCGGATGCGATGGAACCGCTACTAAAATCCTTGATAGGGGCGGAGAATTGATTGTTATTTCCGTAATTATAAGGCATCTTCCAAAAAAGTTATCATGATTGAACTCGTTATTATTGGTGGATTGGCGTTGATCGCCCTGGGCGTCGTGCTCGTGATCGGGCGATTCTTTGGTATCTGGATTCGGGCGCGGGTATCGAACGCACCCGTGAGCCTGTTCAACCTTGTCGGTATGTGGATTCGGAAAGTGCCGGCTTCGTTGATCGTCGACAATCGGATCCGGGGGGTGAAGGCGGGCCTCGACTTCAGTACGGATGAATTGGAAGCGCACTTCCTGGCGGGAGGAAACGTCGACCAGGTGGTGCTGGCCATGATCGCGGCGGACAAGGCTTCCATCCCGCTCACCTACGAGAGGGCCTGCGCCATCGACCTCGCGGTCAAGGGGACGCAGAAAACGGTGCTCGAGGCGGTTCGCACTTCGATCAATCCGGCGGTCATCGATTGCCCGGATGGGGGAGGCAAGATCGATGCCGTGGCGCGCGACGGTATCCAGCTGCGGGCCAGGGCCCGGGTGACGGTGCGCACCAATCTGGATCGCTTCGTCGGCGGCGCCACCGAGGAGACCATCATCGCGCGGGTCAACGAGGGAATCGTGACTTCGATCGGTTCGGCGAACTCGCACAAGAACGTGCTGGAAAATCCCGACGACATCTCGAAGAGGGTGCTCGAGCGCGGCCTCGACTCCAACACCGCCTTTGAGATTCTGTCGATCGACATCGCCGACGTCGATGTCGGAGAGAACATCGGAGCCAACCTGCAGACGAGCCAGGCCGAAGCGGACAAGCAGGTTGCCCAGGCGAAAGCCGAAGTGAGGCGCGCCGCCGCTGTCGCGACGGAGCAGGAGATGGAGGCGCGGACCCAAGAGATGCGGGCCAAGTTGGTGGAAGCGGAAGCGCAGATTCCTCTGGCGATCGCCGAAGCCTTCCGCAACGGAAATCTCGGCATCATGGACTATGTGCGGTATCGCAACGTGGTCGCCGACACGGAGATGCGGGAGGGAATTGCCGGTGAAGTGAGTTCCAGCATTCCGCAGCCGGGCGACAACAAGTAATGGATCAACCGAACATCCCCTGGATCTATGTGGCGATGGTGTTCATCGCCTTCGCCCACTGGATCTTCACCCAGTTTCGCGCCGCGGCGGAAAAGCGCGAGGAGATGCGGCGCCGCCGCAGCGGGGAATGGGAGGACGACGAGGACGATTTCATCGTCTTCGAGGAGGCGGAATCCGTTCGGCCGGTGGAACGGAATCTGCCGCCGCCCCTTCGAGACGAGGCGGGCGACCGACGGGAAGCTGGACCCGCGGAGCGAAGAAAGCCGTCGCCCGGACAGGTCTCTCCGCCACCCATCCCGACGGTGGACCGGATGCGGCGGGAACTGGACGCCAAGCGAAAGGCGGCCCAGGCTCTTCCCTCAGTCCCGAAGCATTCACCCATCCTCGGGGGATCGGCGGAAAAGGCGAAACGCCGCGGCAGCGGACTGGGGGCCCTGTTGCGCGACCGCAACCAGGTCCGCGGTGCCATCATTCTGAAAGAGATTCTCGATTCGCCCAAAGGATTGCGCTGACCAGAAGCGTCAGCCGGCGAAGCCCGGGTCGATCTGTCGCCCCTCTCCGTCTGCCGCATCGGTGGCCAACCGGTCGCAGACCTCGTTGTAGTGATCGCCCGCGTGTCCCCGGACCCACACCCACTCCACCTTGTGGTCGCGGACAGCGGCATCGAGTTCCTTCCAGAGATCGACGTTTTTCAGTTCTTCTTTGCGGTTCTTTTTGGCCCAGCCGTTGCGTTTCCAGCCCTCCAGCCAGCCTTTGGTCATCGCATTTACGAGGTATTGCGAGTCCGAATAGATCGTGACGGCACAGGGCTCCTTCAGCGCCCGGAGTCCCTCGAGGGCGGCCATGATCTCCATCCGGTTGTTGGTGGTGCGTTCGAACCCCCGGCTGAGGTGTTTTTCGTGCCCGCCAAAGATCAGAACCGTGCCGAAGCCGCCCGGCCCGGGATTCCCGCGCGAGGAGCCGTCCGTGTAGATTTTTACTCGTTTCACGATTGCAGACGGCCATCCTCCGACGGAATCGAGAAAAGACAAATAAAGGAAGCGAACGACACGTCCTACCCACGCGGAGTCGGCGTCAGGTCGGCTACCGCCAACAACAAGCAAAATGAAAGTGTTTACCATTCCATCGGTGGCGCTGATCGCCCTCTCGGGGTCTCTCGTGGTGCTCGGAACTTCCTGCGGTTCGCGGGGCGGAGGATATTCCTCCAGTTCGAGTGCCAGTTCGGCCCGGTATTCGGGCGGTTCGGCAACTCAGAAGTCGAAAAAATTCTACCAATCATCCGGCCGGAGTTCGCGGTCAAACTGCGGCCCGACCGGTTGACGCTAGAATGGTTTCCTCAATAGGTCTATTGAGGTCAGCATTCGTTCAGAGGTCAGAGGTCAGAGGTGGAACTTGCGGGTTTCGCCAGGTTTTCCTTGCGATCGTCGCATCACCCTGCAGTGTTGCAGGCTTTGTCGGGTTCGTTTCGAATCCCCGCTTCCTTCCACCTCTGATGAAACATTTCCTTGCTTCCACGCTTCTCGCGATCGGCGTTTTCGCTTTCGCTGCAGCCGTGACGTCCTGCGGATCATCCTCCAGCCAGGCCGCTCGCGAATCTCTGCAGAACCAGCCCGCCGGGACTGGCGACGGATATTACTCCGAGACCGCCGCCTATCCTTCGGCCGATCGGCCGGAGAACTGCGCCAGCTGACGCTGAGCGCACTCCCGATAGGTCTATCGGGTCTCCCTGCTCACACCCCCCCCAACGAAAATTTCGTCTTTTTCTCTAAGAAAAGAATAGACAGACCAGTCTGTATAACGCAAGATGGTTGATTTAAAACCTCTACAGCCCTCTTTCAAAAAATTAACAAACAGACCGGTCTGTAAAAAGATGAAAAACACGGAATCAAATCAGCTCAACCCCCAAGTCTGGAATGTGGCGTACCGCCCGTTCCTCATGCGCATCGCTCTGGGCAAGGTGAACTCATACCAAACCGCGGAGGATCTGGTTCAGGAGACCTTCCTCTCGGCCTGGCGTTCGCGTGACCAGTTCCGCGGTGACTGCACGGAGCGCACCTTCCTCGCGCGCATCCTGCGCAACAAGATCATCGATCACTACCGGCACCGGGCGCGCAGGCCGGCGATTCCCGTCAGTCAACTGGAAGCGAACGATGGTGAGGAGCGGGACTGGATGGAATCTCGGGCGGACGAAAACCACGGGCCCGACCCCTCGCTGGCGGCGGAACGGGAAGACTTCCGGGATCACCTCGATGCTGCCATCGAGCGCCTTCCCGACAGGATGAAGCAGGTGGTGCGCCTCTGGTTGTTGGATGAGAAATCCACCGAGGAAGTCACCCGGTTGCTGGACATCTCGTCGAACAATCTCTGGGTCATCATGCATCGCGCGAAGAAGGCGCTCCGGAACGAACTCGAAAAGGAATGGTCAGGTGTCACGCTCGCCGGCGTCTGATGCGGGGTAAGGCGATGGATTCTTCTGCAGCGCAAATCATGAATTTCGGTATTCTGAGATCCCCGGGGATCGTGTCCCTGGTCCTGTTGATGACTGGGTGCCTGGGACGGGGGGAAACTCCGGTGGAG
>CAZLUZ010000030.1:0-32957 GCA_964562825.1 uncultured Akkermansia sp. | reverse complement strand
AACCAAGATAAGTGACTGAGTGCCAGCAGGAAGCGGATTCCCAGCGTTATTCTGAGGGTTTGCCAAGGCCTGCCCAGAGAAGTTGATAATTGCTGCTTTCGATAGCGGTGTGATTGAAAGAAACAAAATGGTTCCGATGATTAAGCGCATTTGTCTGTTTGTGTGTGTTTCGTGTTTAAATTTCGATCGGAGAAAACTCCGACCTTGAAGATTGATTCCTCAATCCTTAATCGGCTCAATCGTTATACGGAGTGTTGACAGTCCAGTCCACAACACCGTCAACGCCCGCAGCCTTTCGAACTACGATGGCATCTCCAGGATTGACGAGGAGATCGTTATCGAGTGGTCCTGCGAAAGTGTCGGCATTATACCAACCCGCAGTGCCTCCCTGGGAGCCATCGTAGTAAAGGTAGATCCCGCTCGGAGGGACATTAGTCCCTTCAGCGTCAGCATCGTAGAGACGAACCGTTTCAACAGGGTTAAAGAAATCTGAGCTTGACGCAACGGCCCCCGATTCGAACAACCGCAATCCGTTGGAGCCAAGACTCGTAGGGACGGGGAAAGGATTACCCACCACATTATCGTTCCTCGTAGCTCCAGCGGTAACCAATTCAGAACTCACGCTGTCGGTGGGAACAGCCCCAGTGATAGTCAAAGAGCTAGCTTCACCCTCGTTCCTTACGGTCACCACAGAGTC
The DNA here is from genome assembly GCA_964562825.1 of uncultured Akkermansia sp. Classification (GTDB taxonomy): domain Bacteria; phylum Verrucomicrobiota; class Verrucomicrobiia; order Verrucomicrobiales; family DEV007; genus Arctic95D-9. The sequence continues at coordinate 32,260 of CAZLUZ010000030.1, read as the reverse complement.
AGGCGCAATGGGGAGGTTATCCAACGGTCCGGCAAGCGTGTCTTGGTTGTACCATCCGGCACTTCCGCCTTGGCTCCCGTCATAATAGAAAATAGCCGCTCCGGTGGGCACGTTAACACCCAACCCCTCGGCTCCGGTGTAGAGGCGAACCACATCTGCGGGATCGAAGAAATCAGATGTAGCATCAAGCCCCTCACCATTCGGGAACAGTGTGTTGAGCGTCCAGAAAGGAATGATGCAAACCTGAGCCCCGGCATCCAATCCCTGAGCGGCAACCGTGTTGGCGGAGGCGCCTTGGTCGAGAGTCACCGTGGAGGCGTCGTTGTCCGTCACCTCGAACCACTTGCCCACAGCGGGGGCGCCGTCAGCGCCCTTCACCTGAAGGTAATAGGTGTTGTTCTGATCCCCTTCATTGAAGACGAACTGGTCCGGCGTCAGGGTGGCGTTCAGTGTGACCACGTTGTCGGAAACCGAGGCAACCGTGGTGGTGAGGACCGGTCCCCGGCTCAGTCCGAGAGCCAAAACACGGTCAGAGTTTGCGTTGACGTTTACGGTGTAAAAGCCAACGGGATCCGTTGCAACCGTTTGCCCGTGCAAAACGGTCGAACTGCCCAGAATGGACAGGAGTGAGATGATTCCAATATTCTTCAACTTCATGTTGTTCGTGGCGTGGTAGGGTTGGGGAACCGAGGTTCGGCCCTTAAACTTTCTTATCTGTGATGCGGGCCCGCACCAAATTCAAGGGAAAACAGGCCCGTTTCCGAGGTCGATTTTGTCACACTTCGCTTGATTTGAACAGGATTCTTCGCCCGAAACCAAGCTTTTTCGGGATTTTCTGGCAGGACGGCGAAGTCTCGGGAGCCTTCCCTCTTCGGCAAAATTTTTTCAAAGTTTGCGTCAATTCGGTCCCGCCACACGGATTGGCTCCGACAGCCTCCCCTTCGGCCCGGGGCAAATTCGATTTCACAAAACTGGGACCGCATTCCCCGAGAGCAGGTTCCCCCGCCCCTGCCATTTCGCATAATTCCGGCGAAAAACCGTCACTCCCCCGGAAAACAACCGACCCCGCATATGGAACAAGTCGCCACCCAGGGTATCTCCAGCCACCGACCCCACTCGGTATCCCTCCCCATCCCGCATTCCCGATTCGCTGCGCTCTGCGCCGCGCTTCTGCTCTCGCTTTGCGCCTCCCCGGTCATCGCCCAGGCGAAGCAATCCTACCAGACCATGGTCGTTGTGCTGGACTATTACGGATTTCGGGGATTCGACCGTAGCGGCAACGGCATCTACGGCGTGAAGGTGCTCCAGGGCTCCAATTTTTATTACGTCGAACTCCGCTCGCCCATGCCCTGTCTCCACCATCACATCAACGAGTCCGTTCCCGTCCGCCTCTGCCACGACAGCAATCGATGGCACAGCGTCACCTTCGAGGGACGCACCGCCGCCATCTACCGCATCCTCGACCTCGGGGGCAACGTCTCGCGAGGCCACACCTGGAAACCGCCAGTGATCGACGAAGAGGACGCCTCTCCCGGCCCCGGCTGGTCTCCTTTCTACTACGACGATTGAGTTCTCCGCCCGCACCCTCCCGTCCCCAGCACATAAGGGGACAGGACGATTGTCGCCGTCCCCAGCAGATAAGGGGACAGGACGATTGTTCCGGGACGATGGTGTCGCCGAGGAGACAGGACGATGAAGACGATGCGGGGACAGGACGATCCGCCCCCGAATTGTCATCCGGGGTCTCAGGGTAAACGCCTCCGCCCTTCCGGTGGCGCCTCCAGGCGCCGTCTGCCATAGAACCGATATTCCCGAGCGCACCCTGTTCGCTTGGCGCCAGAAAGCCTCCTCGCGCACCGCTGCGCAGCCCCTTCCCGCCCCTGACCTCGCGCCTCCCCGCAGAACCGCTCAGCGCAGGAGATTCTCATACCACACCACGTTCCCGCTCGCTCGCCCCGCATTGAGTAGGTCCAGATCGCCGTCCCCGTCCATGTCCACGGCCCGCAGGTCGTAGCTCTCCTGATCGTCGTCGATGAGCCACAGGTCGAATCCTCCCGCACCATCGTTCTCATACCACATCACCCGTCGACTCTCGTAGCCGCAGGCGGCCGCGTCCATGTCGCCATCGCCGTCGAAGTCGCCCACCGCCAGGCTGTGCGGAGACCGGATCTCACCATCGATTTCATGGGTCTGCCAGCTCGGATTCTCGAACCAGAGCACACCGGTCCCATGCCCCCGGCTCGCCACCCAATCGATCCGGCCGTCCCCGTTCACATCTGCGGGCAGAATGTTCGTGGCCCGATCCTGCTCCGCACAAAGGACCACCTTCTGCCACGGTTCTCGCACCCCGGCCCGACCCGGATGCTTCCAGAAAGCAAACCAGTTTCCGCCGGCGAAGGGATCGCCCTTGGCCCCGGCGGCAATCTCTTTCCACCCGTCGCCATCGATATCGGCCGCCCCCAGGTAGTGGCTTCCTCCCGGAGCGTCGCCGTCGGCGAAGATATGCCGCTCCCAACGCTCGGCGCGATACGGTCTCGGCGGGACGCGATACCAGGCCATGGAATCGGCGATGCCCCGATCGGGCAGGAAATTGTTGATGAGGAGGTCGTCCCGGCCATCCTCGTCCACATCGCACCGGAGCAGGCAGTGGATACCGGTGATCTCGGGATCGATCACCCGAGATACCCACGCCCCTCTCATCGACTCCCCGGCACCGGGATTTTCCAGCCAGATGGGATGCCCGTGAGCCAGGGACCCCGCCCAGTCGAGATCGCCATCGCCATCGACATCGAGCACCTCGCTGTGGATGGCGCCTTGGCCCCCGCGAAAAAACCGGTGCAGGATGCTTTCCCTCGTCCATTCGGGCGCGAGAAAGAGGCTGACCCGACCGTTGAAACTGCCGATCACGTCAAGGTGCCGGTCGCCGTTGACATCCAGGGCGACCGCCGTGTTGCAGTGCCCCTGCTCGGTAATGACATGCTTGGTCCAGCCACCGGCGGTGGCCTCGCCAAAAACGAACAGCAGAGCCAGGAGTAAGAACTTCCTCATCATGCTAGGCCCCTCCGCCATAACAATTTCGGGGTCAACGACGAGTTTGCGCGTCGTGGTGATCATGCGAGCGACCAGTCCAAACCGATCTCCATGCCACCGGCCAGGGTGACGACATCGCCGGCCGGACCATTCAGGGTCGCCGGGGAGGAGGAACGACGCTCCAAACGAAAATGCTCCTTCGAGGCAGGAAATCCGTAGAAGGCCGGACCGTTCTCGCAGAGGAAACGCCCAAAAACCGACCCGCCCGCCTCGGAGGAGAGATCGCAGCCCGCCTCCTCGAAAGCCCTCGCGTAGAGTTGCGGCGCCACGCCTCCCGTGTAGCAACCTGCCGCGCAACCGCAGGACGTCATTTTCTCGGTGTGGGGAGCACTGTCGGTGCCGGCAAAAAAGCGTCTCTGCCCGGGCGCCCGAACGGCTTCCCTCAGCGCGGCCCGATCGCGCTCGAACTTGACCAGGGGAAGGCAGTAGAGGTGAAAGCGAAACCCCTGAAGCAAGTGTCCCACGGTGAAGAGAAGATGCTGCGGAGTGACCGTCGCACCGACGGTCCCTTCATCGGCGCCTTGCACGAAGGCCGCCGCCGCCGCGGTGGTGATGTGCTCGCAGACGATACGCAGCCCCGGATGGGCCTCCCGGAGCCGGGGCATGGTTTCCGCGTAGAATTTTTCCTCCGCATTGGTGGAGGCGTCGAAGTAGTCGGGGCCGGAAAGGCCGTGTGCTTCCCCGTGAATGCACAGCACAACGCCGGCCTCTTCCATGGCTCGAAAGACATCGCCCCCGATCCACTCGTCCATGGGGACACCGTGATCCGCGTTGGTCGTCCCGTGCGGGGGGTAGTATTTTGCCGCCTGCAGCATGCCCGCCCCGACTCCCTGCTCGATCTCCCGCGCCGTGGCGGAGCGCGTCAGATACAGGGGCACGATGAGTTGCTCAAAAGCGTCGCCCCCCGCATCTGCGAGCATCGCGCGGTATCCCTGGACGGACCAGGCGTCGCCCCGATTCTCCCCCGATACTCTCGAAACCGGGGGACGCGTGTTGGGCATGGCGAGGGCGCCGGCACAGCCCATCCGCAGGTGATCCCCGATGTAGGAGGACACGTTGGGACCCTGGCGAAAGTGAGCGTGCAGATCAAACCACCGGGGAAGATCGAGGAAGGGTGAGCCGTCCATGATTTAACCTCCCACGCCGCGGCCCCGGGGTCGATTGCTTTTCCGATCGTCTTTTCCAAGGCCGGAGTGCCGTCGGGGCAAAGCGACCGTCTCGTGCGGAAGCCGATGGACCTGAGACCGGTTTTGGTGACAACGACACACATCGATGATTTGCTCCGCTTCGACCTCGACCCGATGTTTGCCCCGGAGACCATGGTGGTGGATTGATTTCACCGGGTTTTCATCTCCCCTTCTCCGCCGATTCACCGCGGCGAGCAATCTTCCTTCCATGAAACAATTTTTGAGCCGGAGACGGTGGTTGATCGGAGCCGGCGGGCTGGGCGGAGCCACGGGATGCTTCGCCTACGGCAGTCTCTTCGAACGCAACCGGATCACCCGGGAAAGCGTCGTCCTTTCCCTGCATCCCGGGCACGAGGCGCTGGCGGGTCGGCGCATAGCGCAGCTCAGCGATCTGCACTACGATGATCTGGGTGATCCCGGGATGATTCGCGAAGCGGTCGAGAGGACCAACGCGGAAAAGCCCGATCTCGTTTTTCTAACCGGCGATTTCATCTCCCACGACCCCGGGGTGCTCGACGAATTGTCCGAACACCTTTCGGAACTGCGGGCTTCGCTCGGTTGTTATGCCGTTCTGGGAAATCACGATCACTGGAGTGGCTCGGCCCTTGCCGCGCGTTTTCTCGCCAAGTCGGGAATCCGGCTGCTGCGCGAGGAATGGGAGTCGATCGCCGGATTCACCATCGTCGGTCTGGACAGCGCATGGGGCGGAAACCCCGATGTCGAGGCAGTTCTCGCCCGGGCCCCGCGCGATGCTCCGATCCTCTTGGCATGGCACGAACCCGACACCTTCGATTGGTATGAGGATGACAGGGTGGCCCTCCAGCTCTCCGGACATTCCCACGGCGGCCAGATTCGCGCTCCGTTCGTGGGGCCCCTCATCCTTTCCCGCTACGGCAGAAAATACCGGTCTGGCCTCTTCCACCGGGGATCGAGCCGACTCTACGTCAACCGCGGCATCGGTGTGATCACCATCCCGGCCCGCTTCCTCTGCCCGCCGGAGATCACCATTCTTGATCTGAAGGCCAAGTCAGCGGATTGACCTCCGGGTGTGAGGACAGCACGTCTCGCCCGGACCTGGGATTAAGGATTAAGGATTAAGGATTAAGGATTAAGGATTAAGGAGTGAGGAGTGAGTCTTTGGGGAGGAGGAGGCGGCCCGACAGACGATTTCGTGAGAAACCCCCGAAACTCACGAAAAGGATGTATTCCACCGGACCGCCCTAATTTGCCGTCTCCCCCAAGACGACATCAAAAAGCCTAGAGAAGATTAAATCCGAGGCAAACAAAAAATGAGACCGATTCGACACTTTGCGAAATGGAGATTTCGCGTAACCGTTTGGTTTTGTCATTTTTGTCGTCCGCTCGGGAGGAGCCGGACCCGTTTTGCTTTTTGAGATCTTCACTCGCCATGTCTGACGAACTTCGCAACCGATTCGAGGAGGCCGGCCAAGGCCATGTCTTCCGTTTTTTTGAGAGCCTGACCGCCGGGGAACGGGAAAACCTGATCCGCGACGCTGCCACCATCGACCTCGCCGAACTCCAGGGGCTTGTCGACACCCTCGTGCTTGGAGGCGGAGCCCATCATGAGACTTTCGCCGACATGAAGCCCTCCCCCTTCATCCCGCTTCCGGAAAATGGAGGCGATGCGGCGCGATGGGCGGAAGCCGGCGAGGCTGGAGCCGAAACCATCCGCGCAGGAAAGGTGGCCGCATTCACCCCGGCAGGCGGCCAGGGCACCCGCCTCGGGTTCGATGGCCCCAAAGGTACCTACCCGGCGTCGCCGGTGCGCCAGGCTGCTCTCTTCCGCATCTTCGCCGAAAAGATCCTCGCCGCCTCCCGCAGGTTCGAGGTGGACATTCCCTGGTACATCATGACGTCGACGGGAAACCACGACGACACCGTGACATTTTTCCAGGAGAACGACTTCTTCGATCTCGACCCCCGGAATGTTACCCACTTCGCCCAGGGAACCATGCCCGCGGTCGATTTTTCGGGTAAGATCCTGCTCGCCGACCGGGACCGCATCGCCCTGAGTCCGGACGGTCACGGCGGCTCGCTCCGTGCCCTGCTGCGAAACTCCTGTGTCGAGGACATGAAGTCCCGAGGCATCGAGCACGTGTCCTTTTTCCAAGTGGACAACCCCCTGGTCCGCTGTATCCACCCGGAGTTCGTCGGATTTCACGTGCTCGGCGACTCGGAACTCACGAGCAAGGCATGCGTCAAGGCGTACGCCGCCGAAAAAGTTGGAGTTTTCGTGGAACGCGGGGGCAAAACCCAGATCCTGGAGTACTCTGATCTCCCCGACGAACTCGCCGAGGCCACGGACGGAGTGGGTAACCTGCTCTACCGGGCCGGCAGCATCGCGATCCATATTTTTTCCCGCGACCTCATCGAACGGGTCGGCTCCGGCGCCGATCCCGGGGTCAGCCTTCCCTTCCACCGCGCCAACAAAAAGGTTCCCACCGTCGACGAACAAGGACAACCCGTGGTTCCGCCTGAACCCAACGGGATCAAATTCGAGATGTTCGGCTTCGACGCCCTGCCTTTCGCCCGCAATCCCGTCGTCATCGAAACGGCGCGCCGAGACGAGTTCAGTCCGGTGAAGAATGCCGAGGGCGTCGATTCCCCGGAATCATCCCGGAAAGACCAGTTGAGAATGTTTGCCCGCTGGGCCCAGGCGGCCGGCCTCGAGGTTGCCACCGACGAATCCGGACTGCCCGGCGTCGCCTTCGAGATCACGCCCCTCTTCGCCAGCTCCCAGGAAGAGTTTGTGGCGAAGGCCCGCGAACAGAAGATTGAGATCCACGAAGGTCTCGTTCTCTAACCTCCACCTCCGCTCGAGGTCACCCATCGCCAGTGATCTTCGGGCGCCCTCCCGGAAAACGCCATCCTCTGCCCTGTTCTTCTCGGGGCGGAGCCTTCATGCTGTCCCACCGATGAACGATGAATCCGACCCCTTCGAAGAAGCCCGCCGCGCGCGGGGACTTCTTTCCTGCGAATTTCAGGGAGAATCGATCCCCATGATCCTGCGGCACGGCGATGTGCAGCACGCCGCCAAGGACTGGGAGACCTTCAGTTCCGACGCCCCTTTCCGGGTCCCCATCCCATCCGAGGAACACCTGCGCACCATGCGCCAACTGCCTATCGAAACGGACCCTCCCGATCACGGCGAATGGCGTTCCATCGTGGAACCGTTTTTCAAGCGATACCGCGACGAGGAGGTGGCCGCAGGGGTCGAATCCCTGGTGACATCGCAGCTGGACGCCGCCATTGGCAGGGAAACGATCGAGGTGGTCGGAGAATTCGCCCTGCCCATCCAGTGCCACGCCCTGACTCTCCTGCTCAATGTTCCCGCTTCCGAGGCCGACACCTGGATCGGATGGGGGATCCATGTCTTCGACAAACACGGCGGCACCCCGGGCAAGATGGACCGCACCCTCGAAGATTATCTGGAGGCTCAGTTCGATCGCGCCGCACGGGAGCCGGGGGATGATTTCTACAGCGCCTTGACCCGCGCCCGCTACCGGGGTCGCACGCTCACCCGCGAGGAGATGATGGGCTTTGCCAATCTCACCTTTGCCGGCGGTCGGGATACGGTGATCCACACCATCTCTTCCATCATCGCCCACTTTGCCGGTCGCGTCGAGGACCTGGAATTCCTCCGCGAGGATCCCCGACGCATCGCCGTGGCCACGGAGGAGTTCTTTCGCGTGGTCACTCCGCTCACCCACATCGGTCGGGTCTGCCCGGTGGACTCGGAAGTGCATGGTGCCGCGGTGCCGGCCAACGGCCGGGTTTCCCTGTGCTGGGCCTCCGCTAACCGCGATGAAGCGGTCTTCGATGCACCCCATGAAGTCCGCCTGGATCGCAAACCAAATCCCCACATCGCTTTCGGCGCCGGCCCGCATTTCTGCCTCGGGGCGGGACACGCCCGCCTCATCGTGAAGGCCCTGCTCATGGGGCTCAGCGAACGGATCGGGAAAATCACCCTGCGGGAAGCCGTTCCGCTGGTGGAAAAAGAAGCCGCCTACCGCCGCAGGGTGGGATACCAGGCGCTCACGGTGTCGATGGACGGGCTCGAGAAATGATGCCGCGCGAGGTGGCAGCCATTCCCGCACCCACGGCATCCGCCCTCAACTCCACTCGCCGGCCCCTCTCACGGCCAGCCAGTGGAGGAGTTCCAGACGGTGTCCGGCAGTCGCGCCGAGCCACCGCGCCGGGCGCGCCAGTTCCACCACCGTAACCGTGCCACCTTCGAATTCGCATTCCACCACGCCCCATCCGTCCGGGACCTCGCGTTCTTCGATGAGCCCCCGCCGGATCACCAGATAACAGAGATCGACACAGCGATAGCGAACCATGCGATCAAATTTGGTCCGACGGTGCAATCCCCGCTGCAGAGCCGCGATCTCGGCGGAGATCCGCCGATAGCCGCGATGACCGATCGCGCAAGGATCGCAACGGTCAAACTCCGGAAAGAGCGAATCCCCCGACCGGATCTGCGGGTAGTGTGAGCCGACCAGGCGCTCCAACTTCTCGCGCCGACGGTGGAGCAGACGAAGCCGCTCCGCCCCTCCGTTTTCACGAAAGGAGTCGCTCAAAAAATCGGACCGCGCCTGCTTGCACTCGAAGACAGCGGTGGACGCGATCTCGAACCTCCCCGGTTCCGGCCGTTCCATCCGGCACCCGGCCACGTCGGCCCGAAAAGGCGAGTTTGGCACCCGGACTTCGGTCCCGAGGGCTCGATACCCCTTTTCCCGGGCCCATTGCACCGCGGCGCGCTTCAGTTCGTGATGCTCGCGGGACTCCCCCATCCCCCTAAGGTTTCAGGGATTACCCGTCCACGTTGGACGAGTGGGTGATCTCGTCGGCGTAGAGATTGACCCGCGAAATCAGATCGAGGACCTCTCGCTCGGAAACCCCGCGCTCCTGAAGCGTCTCAATGAGATGCTCGGTAAAACGCTGAAAATCCCGGGACGTGATTCCACGCCCCTGATGCACATGGCCCAGGGGGCGTCCCGTGTATTTGATGGGGCCCCCCGTCGCCGCGCCGAAAAATTCACGCTGCATCCGCTGCAGCCGATCCATGGGAACGTCCTGAAAAAAGGGCGCCAGCCGGGAATCGGCGAGCACTCGCTTGTAGAAATCGTCCACCATCGAGGCGATCCCCTCTTCCCCGCCTATTTTCTCGTAGAGGCTGGTTTCTTCTCCGCTCATGCCGCACCCTGTCCCCGATTCCTCCGATCCGCAAACCCCGAGGACCTCCTGGTGACGGTTTGCCCTGCGATTTCTGTTGGATTTCGTCGCCGACCCGTTCTTCCGTGGAGTACTTTTGCGGAATGACTTGGGAAATTGCGGCGGTCCTCTCCATCCTCACCATCGCCCTGGTGCTCTTCGTCACGGAGAAACTGCGCATGGACGTCACCGCTCTCGCGGTTCTGTCCGTCCTGGCCCTCTCCGGACTGGTGACCCCCGAGCAGGCCCTCGGTGGATTCAGCAGCCCCGCGGTGATCACCGTCTGGTCGATGTTCATCCTCAGCGCGGGTCTCAGCGCCACAGGAATCGCCGATCTCATCGGCCAGCAGATCCTCCGGATCTCAGGAAAATCCGAGGCGGGTATCATCGCGGCCATCATGATCGCCACGGGCAGTCTCTCGGCATTCATGAGCAACATCGGCGTCGCCGCCCTCATGTTGCCCGTCGTCATGGACGTGGCGCGGCAAACCTCCACTTCCCCGTCCCGTCTGCTCATGCCGATGGCCTACGCCTCGCTGCTCGGCGGCCTGATCACCCTCGTGGGCACCCCGCCCAACCTGGTCGCCGCCAGCGCGCTCGCCGAGGCGGGCCACGAGACTTTTTCTCTCTTCGAGTTCGCTCCCATCGGTATCCCGGCGCTGATCACGGGCACGCTTTTCATGGCGTTCGTCGGCCGTCGACTGCTGCCCGGAGCACTGCCCGAGGGATTTGAGGACAACCGAAACAGCGACGAACTTCACTACTCGCGATCCTTCGAAGAACAGAGTCTGCGCCTGGTCGTGCCGCAGAATTCGCCCTTTATCGGTCTGACCCTGGCCGAGACCAGCCTGGGTCCGCTCCTCGGATTTCACGTCGACTCGATTCTGCGGGGCGATCGCGAGATTACCGAAGTCGACGGCAATACCCTGATCGAGGGCGGCGACCGGCTCATGGTTCGCGGCAAGTTTGACGACTACAAGGCCTTTCTCAAATGGCAGGCCTTCGAGATGGCGAGCGGCGCGGAGATCGCGGAATTGCTTGCCCTGAAAAAGCTGGTTCTCGTCTCGGCGGTGATCTCGGGGGAGAGCGACCTGGACGGGTTGACCGTCGAGGAATCGGATTTCCGGCGGCGCTTCAATGGCCACCTCCTCTCCATCCGCGATGACGAAGGCGTCAAGCGCGAGGGGATCGCCCACCACCGGCTCGGGGCGGGAAACCGCCTCCAGATCGAAATGCAAAAGGAATCTCTCGGGGGTCTGCACGAGAGCGGCCAGTTCGAACAGATCGAACTGATCGCGGAGGAGAGCATCGCTGACATCTATCCCGACTCGGCCACTCTCATCGAATTGGCCATACCCAGCGAATCCCATCTCACCGGGCTACGGCTCCGCGAAACCGGTTTGGCCGAAGACCTGCATCTCCGCGTTCTCGGCATCGCCCGAAAATCGGGTTCCATCCTCTTCCCCGACGGCGATGAGAGGATCCTCGAGGGGGACAAACTCCTCGTCAACGGAACCCGGCGCAGTATCGAGATGATCCGGGGACTGCAAAGTCTGACCGTAGAAAACCAGGGAGAACAGCCCCCATCGCCACCCCTGGTGAACCGCGCGCGATGCGAAGTGACCCTCTCCCCGGAGAGTTCCCTCGCCGGCAAGACCCTCCGGCAGATCAACTTCCGCAACCGCTTCGGCCTCCAGGTCGAATCGATCTGGCGACGCGGTCGTTCGTTTCGAGCCCACCTCCGCAACATGACGCTGGAGTTCGGCGATGCGCTCCTCCTCTCGGGTCCCCGGGAAAAAATCGAGGAACTCGGGAAAGACAGGGATTTCCTCATCCTGACCCGATCTTTCGCCCCGCCCGAACCTCCGCCGCTCGGCAAGACGATCGTCGCCGGATTGATCATGGCCGCCATGGTAGGAGCGGTCATCGCGGGCCTCCTCTCCGTCGCCATCGGCGCAATCGTCGCCGCCACGCTCATGGTCGTCACCCGCTGTCTCACCATCGACGAGGCCTACCGCTCCATCGACTGGAAGGCCGTCTTCCTTATCGCCTGCATGCTGCCCCTGGGCACGGCCATGAAGGACACCGGAGCCGCCACCTGGCTGGCCCAGGGGGTCGCCGCCGCCGCCAACCCCCTGGGGCCGTGGGGCATGATCATCGGCCTCTACATCATGACGGCCCTCGCCACCACCATCGTGCCCACCGCTGCGCTGGTTCTCATCATGACCGCCATCGGAATCGATGCCTCCGTCGATTTCGGGGTCTCGCCAAAACTCGTCGTCCTCGCGGTGGCCTTCGCCGCCTCGGCCAGTTTTACCAGCCCGATCTCCCATCCGTCGAACGTCCTCGTGATGGGTCCGGGCGGCTACCGTTTTGTGGACTACATCAAGACCGGCATCCTCCTCGCCATCGTGGTCATGCTCACCGTGATCCCTGCGATCTGGCTGCTCTCCTGATACCTCCCGCGAATCGGGATACTCCGTGGCCCTGTCCCTGTGGCATCATGGTTTCATGAAACCCGTCTGCACGCTCTGCCACCGACGCCGTTTCCTCCGGAATGCGCTCCTCGGTTCGGCACCATTCTTCACGGTTTCCGGTGCCTTCGCCGAGGCACTCACCGCGACGCCCCGCCAGACCGAGGGCCCCTTCTATCCGGACAAGCTTCCCCTCGACACCGACAATGACCTCATCCTGATCAATGATGCGCTGACTCCGGCGGTGGGACAGATCACCCACCTCCATGGGCGGGTCTACGACCTGAATGGGGCGCCGGTGCGGGGGGCCGTGGTCGAGCTCTGGATGGCTGACGCCCGGGGAAACTACATCCACAGCCGGGGCCGCGCCCGTGGCACCACCCCGGACGGAAATTTTCAGGGATTTGGCAGATTTCTCACCGATCGCGAGGGTCGCTACTACTTTCGCGCCATCAAGCCCGTGCCCTACGGTCCGCGAACGGCCCATTACCATCTGGCGGTGCTCCAAGGGAATCGACGGCTTCTCACCACCCAGTGCTACATCCGCGGCGAGGCTTTGAACCAGACCGACCGGATTCTTAATTCGATCCGCGATCCCCAGCTGCGGGATAAGCTGATCGTCGATTTTGTCCCCGTCCCGGATTCGCCGACCGACGAACTGAGCGCCCGCTTCGACATCGTCATCGGCAGGACGCCGGAAGATCCCGAGCTGGATCGGGGACGCACCCCACCGCGAAACGGATTCCGGGACGGCAGGGGCTGATTCGTCCCCGCATCCGTCTCGCTCCATGGATTCCGAACTCCTCAACCGGCTCCGTGATCCGGACTGCTACCCCGGTTCCCCGGACTCGGTCGAAATCCGGCAAACCCACCTCTCGGTGGTCTGTCTGGCGGGAGACAGGGTCTACAAGCTGAAGAAACCGGTCCGTTTTCCTTTCGCCGATTTCACCGATCCCGAAGTGCGCCGCGCAGTCTGTCACGACGAGGTGCGCCTGAATCGCCGGCTCTGTCCCGACCTCTATCTGGACGTGGTCCCCTTGCGCCGCACCGTCGAAGGCAGCTGGACTTTCCGGGAAACGGGCGGCCCCGTGGCCGATCATGCCGTCCTCATGCGACGGATGCCCGAAGATCGGATGCTCGACCGGTTGCTGGAGCGTGGCGAGGTTTTCCCCGAAGAGATCCGTGAGATCGCGCGGATCATGGCCCACTTTCACCGACGCCCTCCCTCCCCGGAAGCGCTCGAGGCCGGTTCTCCCGAAAAGCAGATCCGCTCCATCCGCAACAACCTGGAGACGGCGTCATCGTTTCCGGATTCCCTCTTCGACCCGCTCCTCCTCGAGGAACTCGGACGGACCGTGGACCAGGAATCGCCGACCTTGGAGCAAAACCTGCGATCGAGGGCGGATCGGGGCTGCGTCGTCGAAGGCCACGGCGACCTGCATGCGCGCAATATCTGTCTGTCGGACCCGCCTTGCATCTTCGACTGCATCGAGTTTTCGCTCGATTTTCGCTGCGGCGATACCGCTACGGAGAATGCTTTCCTCGTCATGGACCTGATCCACCGCGGACATCCCGAACTGGCAAGGGTCTACCTGGATACCTACAGCGAAGAAAGTGAGGATTTCGGGCAAGCCTCCCTGATGCCCCAGCTGACCTGTTTTCGCGCCATGGTCCGAGCAACGGTGAATGCCCTGGCCTGGGATGACGACGATCTGTCTGCGGAGGAGAAGGAATCCGCCGGCGACAACGCGCAACGCTACCTCCTCCTCGCCGCCGCGTCGATCCTGGGCGGGAAGAAGCCGTGCGTCGTCCTCGGCGGTCTTCCCGCCACCGGCAAATCTACCATCGCCGCCGCCCTCTCCGAACGAAGCGGCTGGCCCATACTCTCCAGCGACCGCATCCGAAAAGAGATCGCGGGAGTTTCCCCCGGGGAAAGTCTTCCCGACCGCTGTTACACCGACCATTTCTCCGACCGTGTCTACGCCGAACTCTTCGAACGGGCGCTCGACCTCGCAGCCAAAGGGCCCACCATCCTCGACGCCAACTTCCGCTCCCTCCGGCGACGCTGCCAGCTCTCCGAGGTGCTGGGCCCGGCAGGAGTCTCACCCGCCTTCTTCTGGTTGAGCACCCGGCGGGAAGTGGTGAAGGAGCGCCTTCGAGAGCGGGCGCGGAAACCTTTCGCCGAAAGCGACGCCGACTGGGACGTCTTCCGCCGGCTGGAGGCCACCGTCGAAGTTCCCGGCGAAGACGAGCCCGTTCCCTGGATCGAACTCGATGGTTCCCGGCCCTCGGCCGAGTCGGTTTCCCGCATCCTGATTCGTCTTTTCCAGATGACGCATTAGCGTCTCGCCAACGTGGCACCGGCGCAGGCCTAGCCAGCCTCCAGATATTTGGCGAGGGAGCGAAGCACCGACTGGGCAAGGGCCTCAGAGCCCGAGAGAGCACGATGGAAATCGCGGTGGGAGATGCGGAGTGCGGACAGATCCGAAATCGCCCGAACCGTCGCCGTCGCCGGCATCTGCGAGACGGCGCTGATCTCTCCGAGGATGGTCCCTGCTTCGCCGGTCACCTTGACCTCTCTGCCCCCCACCAGGATGCCGACCTCGCCTTCGAGAAGAAACCACAGCGCCTGACCCGTCTGTCCCTCTTCGATGAGGGACTCCCCGGCCGCAAGCGTGCGAATCTCGCCACTCTCCACCAGCCGGGCCAGCGCGTCCATCTCTCCTGGCGCCAGGCCGAGTTTTTCACGCATGAGGGAGATGATGGCTTCGCGGGTCATCATGATAGACCGATCATCTGTGGATCATCCTGACAAACTTTCAAGCAGACTTGCGTCCCCGGGCTTTCGTGTGCAGGGTGACTCTCTCGCCTCCCCCATTTCCATGTTGAACGATCCGAACAAGGAAGCCGAAAACGAGCCGATCGAAGTGCTCAGCTACTACATCCGCCAACGCAACGCGCTCGCGGTGCGAGGGGATTTCGGCGTCCTCTACCGGGATTACTACCTGCACCTGATGCAACATGGCATCCGATATGGCGAGGATCTCGACGCCATCCTCAAGGAGGCCATTGCCGGACTGACGCTTCACCTCGCTTCGAGACCCTGGAGGGAAGCGATCGCCTGGACCATGAGCTGGCAGAGTCCTCCCTTCAACCTCTTCGTCACCGGAAGCAACCGGCAGGGCAACGTGACCGGTCGAGTTTTCACCGAGGACATCCGCCCCCGCGACTCCAATCTCTTCTTCTCGCAAACCACCGCCGACGGGGAACCCTCGCGACAGAGCACGATCGAACCGGACTCGCTCTCCATGTTTGAGACCGTCGAGCAATACTACAAACAGAGCGAGCAACGCCCCGCCAGGATCTTTCGTTACGCGGACGAGGATTTTGTGCTGATCGCGGCCCAACCGGACTGCGATCTGCCGTGGTTCGAGTCGCTCAGCGACTCCACCATCCGCAACCTGGACCGGGACGAGGAACTCAGTCTGCTGGAGCGGCGTTCCTACGTCTTCGACTGCGGTTGCGACCTCTTCAAGCTGCTGCCGGTCATCGACGGGCTATCCCCCGAAGCTCAGGATGAGGTGTTCGGCGACCGAACAGACGCCACGGTCTCTTTCACCTGCCCCCGTTGCGGGGCGGTCTACGGTCTCACCCGGGAGATGCTGGAGGCCTACCAGGAAAACAAGCCATCCTGAAGGGGAAACGATGCATGAAAGGCCCTCTCCCTTCCCGCGATAAGCGTCGCCAGCAGGAGCAGGCGTGGATCGGAGATGGTATCCTGGAACTGTATTCGCGGGCCTGGATTCTGAAAAACCACGGGACCATTTCCGGAGAGATGGCACAACGGATGACGAGCAACCAGTTTCTCTCCAACATCGGCAATCCCACCGCGATCGAAGCAAAAATCGGTGAAATCTACGAAGCCGAAGGACTGGAGCCCGCTTTCGCCTGGATCGAGATCGAGATCCTGCCCCTTTTCCTGAAGCAGGAAAAGAAAAGGCGTTGAGGATCTGTGATTGCAAGCGCCTGGAAAAAATCTTATCTTCGACACTTTTCGCAAACTGGCGAATTCCGCCCGTCCCGACCTCCTATGAAACATCCGACTCCAGGAGCGATTCGATCGGCCATCCCATTTTTCTGTCTGGTCATCGCCGTCTGCCTGGCCAACAGTTCCTGCGTCACCTCCACGGGCACGGCCAACTCCGGAATCGCCAAGACCCTCCCGGCCTCCAAGATGAATTCGGCGGCGGTTCAGCAACGCAACAGTCTCATCGCCCAGGAGGCTCCCGGGAATTATTACATCGGACGCCGCTGGTTCACCGAAGGCACCCGGTATTGGGGCTACGTGCGCAAACCGCAACAGCCGTGGGAGCAATCCCGCCTCGTCGTGATGAACGAATCGGTGCGCCCCCAACCCGACCGCTTGCCCGAAATACCGGAGGACGGCGGTCCCGCCCATGGATTCGACCACAACTACGAGTATCGCCTCTGGGGAACCTTCACCGGGCTCGAAATTTACGACCCCAACTCCAATCTTGTTCTTCCGGAATTCCGGCTCTCGAAATACGAACTCATTTCGGAAAATCCCGGCTTTCTCTTCTATCCCGGCGAACCTTACAAGCGCCGCGGTCTGCCCCCGAAACATCCGCCCATGCCCTGACGCCCCGGGGCAGTTTTCGCCAGTTTTTCGTTGCGGTTCCCCGCAGCCCGGTGGAATTAGCGGGGATGAGCGAGTTTGCAGATCGAGTTGTCGTCGTCACCGGGTCCGGTCGCGGAATCGGTAAAGCCATCGCCAAGGCCTTCGTGGCGGCAGGCGCCCGGGTCGCCGTGGTCAGCCGCACCGAAACCAACGCCGCCGCCGCCGCCGATGAGTGCAACGCTCTCGGACCAGGCAGCGCTAGGGCCTATGCGGTCGACGTCTCGGATTTTTCTGCCGTGGAGGCTTTCGGCAAACAGGTAACGGAGGAGCTCGGCACCGCGAGCATCCTGGTGAACAACGCCGGAGTGACTCGCGATGGTCTGGCCCTCCGGATGAGCGAAGAGGATTGGGACACCGTCCTCGACACCAACCTCAAGGGAGCCTTCAACGCGGTGAAAGCCTTCCAGCGGGGCCTTCTCAAGCAACCCGACGCGCGGATCATCAACATCAGTTCCGTCATCGGCCTGACCGGAAACGCCGGGCAATGCAACTACGCCGCCAGCAAAGCCGGTTTGATCGGGTTGACCAGAGCACTCGCCAAGGAGTTCGCCGGACGAAAAGTCTGCGTCAATGCCATCGCACCCGGTTTCATCGAAACGGATATGACGGGGGAATTGAATGAAGACATGCGAAAAAGCGTGCTGGATAACATTCCGCTGGGTTTCTTCGGGGAGACCGACGACATCGCCAGGGCCGTC
The DNA here is from genome assembly GCA_964562825.1 of uncultured Akkermansia sp. Taxonomy (GTDB): domain Bacteria; phylum Verrucomicrobiota; class Verrucomicrobiia; order Verrucomicrobiales; family DEV007; genus Arctic95D-9. The sequence goes on along the minus strand of CAZLUZ010000030.1, from coordinate 14,877 downwards.
CTTTTTCTCGCCGGCACCGGGGGCCGCTACATCACGGGTCAAGTCCTTACCATCGACGGAGGAATGGTCATGGCGTGATGCGGATGAAAATGGACATCGCAACGATCAAAGATATTGCCCGCGAGGCGGGCCGGGAGATTCTGGCAGTCTATGGCACGGAGTTCGACGTCGAATCCAAGGATGACAAATCGCCTCTGACCGAGGCCGACCGCAGAGCCAACGACCTCATCGTCCATTCTCTGACCCATCAATTTCCAAACATCCCCATCATCTCCGAAGAGAATCGGCAGATTCCCTACGAGGAACGCCGGGAGTGGCAGACGTTCTGGCTCGTCGACCCCCTCGACGGGACCAAGGAATTCATTCGCCGGAACGGAGAATTCACCGTGAACATCGCACTGGTCGAGGACGGTGTCCCGATCCTGGGTGTCGTATTTCAACCCGTCGGCGACCGGCTTTACTGGGCCTCCCGAGGCGAGGGAGCCTGGCTCTCGGAAAATGACGGGCACCCCATCGCCTTGGAGGGAGGACCACACTACTCCTCCCTGTCGTCAATCACCGTGGTGGCGAGCCGTTCTCACCTGACCGACGAAGTCAGGAAGTTCGTCGATGATCTGCGCTCCGGAGGTCGGGAGGTCAACTTTCTCTCGGCCGGCAGCTCGCTCAAAATCTGCCTCGTGGCCCAGGGCCTTGCCGACGTCTACCCCCGCCTCGGCCCGACCATGGAGTGGGACACGGGGGCGGCCCACGCCATCGCTTTGGAGAGCGGAAGACAGGTTTTTTCGGCCGAATCGGGCGAGCCTCTCCGTTACAACAAAGAGAATCTGCTCAACCCCGGATTCTTTGTGGAGTGACCAGGATCACCATCACCAGGTCATGATGTTGTCCTTGGCGCGCTCTTCATCCTTGCCCGCGCTCCAGACACCAACCGATTCGGTGATGATCGGAGGCAGGGAACCGGTGCTTTGCTCCGATCCCCAGGAAGGCGCCCCGTCGCCACTGAGAGAAGGGGTCTCCACCGCGGGATTGGGCATGCGATTCCGGCTCTCCGTGTCGATGCGAACCCCGTAGAGTCGCCCGTAATCATCCCAGAGACTGCCGCCGCCGCTGCTATTCATGTTGATCCCGTTGATGTAGGTGTTCGGACCGCTGCGCCGAGCTGTTCTCCCTGAGAAAAAGGTGATGCCGCGGGGGTTTTTGGCCTCCCCAATCGAGGTGTCAGCCGCCAACAGGATATCCATCAAATCCTCGTTGGAAGCCACATCGTGATACGGCGTGTCGTATCCGTCCAGGAGAGGATAGCGACGGTATTCGGTGAAATACGCGCTGATCGAATTCTTCAGGTTCGCGCAGGTATTCGCCGTCCTCGCCTTTTTCGCTTGATTAACGGCGGCAGAAACTCCCGGGAAAAGCAGACCTGCCAAAATTCCGATGATGGCCATGACGACCAAAATTTCAATGAGGGTGAAACCTGATTTTCTTCGATTGTGAAATGCGATCTTCATAGTTTGCAGCATGTTACCCCAGCGTGCTGGATTCCTGCGAGCCGAAATTTCTTCTGCTTTCTCCGACTCAGGTAAACACAATGTAAAGCACTGAGTCCAGCCTTTTTTCTCGAAACTTCCCTATTTTGTCTACGAGCAAACACATTCTGCGCAGGGTTCGCGGCCTGATCGAAAATCCCGATTACAGGCCCCTGAACAAGTCCGAGTTCGCCCGAGAGTTGGGTGTGTCCCCCAAAGACCGAGCGCTCCTGCGCAAGGCACTTGGCGACCTCGTCAGCAGTGGAGTCCTGCACGTCGGAAAGAAAGCCCGCTACGTCCTCTCGGCGCCGGAAAAGGACGGGGATCGCGTCACTGGCCACGTCCAGTTCTCTCGGGGGGAAAAGCGAAGCGCTGTCACCTTTCTTCCCGAGAATCCCGGTGCCGTCCCGGAACTGAAACACGAGGCTGGCCCCGGCTTTCCCATCCCACGGCGCTACCAGGATACCGCCCTCGACGGCGACCGCGTCGCGGTTCGGCTCATCAAGCGGGAACCCCAGAAATGGCACCGGCAGCGCCAACCGCGCAAGCCTCATCCGGGCCGCTCCCGGGAACCCCGCTACGAGGCTCAGATCGTGGAGATTCTGCAGCGCGGTCTCACCCAGTTCGTCGGCACCTACCACCGGCGGGGTCATTCCGCCGTCATTTCACCCGAGGACTCCAAGTTGCCCCCGACTTTCCAACTGGAAAAGGTGCTCCCCGGTGCCAGCCCCGGGGATATGATCGTCGCGGAATTCGTCGCCTGGACCGACCCGAAACGGCCGCCCCTCGCTCGCATGACGGAGGTCCTGGGCCGACCGGATGCTCCCGGGGTCGATATGATGACGGTGATCCGCCGCCATCGCCTGCCCCTGGAGTTTCCCCGCGAAGTTCTGGCCGAGGCCGACCGCATCGAGGAGACCATCCCGGAGAGTGTCATCGCATCGCGAGAAGACTGGCGGGAACGCGAGGTTTTCACCATCGACCCCGAGGATGCCCGAGACTTCGACGATGCTATCTCCGTCATCGAATTGCCCGATCGCCAGGGATGGGAACTGGCGGTCCACATTGCCGATGTCTCCCATTACGTCAAACCTGGCAGCGCACTTGATCGGGAGGCGAAAAAGAGGGGGAATTCGGTCTATCTGGCCGATCGGGTCATCCCGATGCTCCCGGAGAAGTTGAGCAACGGCGTCTGCAGCCTGAACCCCCATGTCGAGCGTCTGACCCATGCCGCCATCATCCAATTTGACGGCGAGGCGAGGATGAAAGGAGCCCGCTTCATCTCAGCCGTGATCAAAAGCTGCCGCCGTTACACCTACGAGGAGGCCATGACACGCCTCAGCCTGAGCGAGACAGCCGCCGGCGATTTCGAGGACCCGGTGGAAAAGAGGGTGGTCGCGCATGTTCGGCGGGCCTGGAAACTGGCGGCGAAGCTGCGCGAACGCCGCTTCAAGGAGGGATGTTTCGATCTCGATTTTCCGGAGGTCAGGGTGGTGCTCGATGCCGACGGTATCGCATTCGGGGTGAAAAAAACCGAGCACGACGAGAGCCACCAGCTCATCGAGGAATTCATGATCGCGGCCAATGAGGCGGTGGCCCGGGAGACCAAGAACGCTTCGGCTCCTTCGATTTACCGAATCCACGAGGACCCGGACCTCGACAGACTCGACGAGTTTGCCGATCTGGCACGGTCTTTCGGATACAAGATCGGTGATCCGAGCGTCCGCTTCGAAATTCAGAAACTCACCCGGGCGGTTAAGGGAAAACTGGAAGAACAGAGCCTCAAGATCGCTCTTCTCAAGAGCATGAAGCGGGCGGCCTACTCGAATCTTCCGATCGGCCACTATGGGCTGGCCAAGGCCAACTATTGCCATTTCACCAGTCCGATCCGGCGTTATGCCGACCTCGTCGTTCACCGATCTCTCATGAGGATCATGTCTCGCCGCGGAGAACCGAGTGCTCCCCGGCATCCCGATTCGACCCCTCCCGAGGCGGGCGTCGCCGAGATCGGGGCTCATCTTTCCCGGACCGAACGTGTCGCCGCAGATGCGGAGCGGGATTCCCAACAGCTCAAGATGATCGAGTACCTGGAAAATCTCATCCGGGGAGATGCCGACACCACTTTCCTCGCTCTCGTCAACGAGGTGCGTCCCGTTGGTTTGTTCATCGAACTCAAGGACCTCATGATCCGGGGCATGATCCGCAAGGTCGATCTGCCCCCGCGAGACGATTACTACTTTGACAGAAGCCGCTCCCGATTTCTCAGCGGTCGCCGCAAAGGAGTGCAACTCGGCGTGGGGAGCACCGTCGAAGTCAGACTGGTCCGCATCGATCGGAGCCGGGGCTTCCTCGACTTTGCCCCGGTGTGATGTGCGGAAAAACGGGCAGGAATCTCTACCCCCTGGCGCTAGTCCCACGCACTGACCAAAGCTCGCACCGAAGCCCGGTTCAGCCAGATCAGGTAGAAGATCGGCACCACCGCAATGATGGCGGACACGACAACGATGCCAATCCGTCCGGCTGTGTCGATGAGAGCGATGACCTCCTGCATGTCGGTATCGTCGCCCCCCATCACTGCGATCAGATCGGCAAACATGGCGGGGCTGGTGGCCGCCGAAAAGACCAGGTAGAGGAGCAGCAACACGGCCCAGACTTGGAGGAGCAGGACCCCCAGCTTTTTCTGCTTCAGCAGCAGTATGCCGCCCACCAGAATCGGGATACCGATCAGACCGAAGGCGAGTCCGGTGACCAATTGGTAATTCCCCCATTCTCCGAGAAACCGGTCGACCTCCGCCTCGGTGGCCATGCCTCCGTCCACGTAGGATTGCATGCTCAGCTTCATCATCGGCTTCTGGATGGCGCCCATGGGGAGGTTCAAAACGCCGATCGCCCCCAAGACGATGCTGATGACGCCGAGGACCTTGGGCCATTTTGCCCGGGGAAGTGGGGGGGAAACCGAGGGTTGCTCCGAAAGAGTGGTCATGCGACATGATAGCGCATCCCGAATCGTGACAACTCGTTTTTCCCCGATGAGACTTGCCCTGCCCAACGCGTCCGGCCCCCTTTTTTTCCTGGAAGACACTCTCCTCGAGGAGGGAATCGCAGCCTCGCGAGAGAGTCCGCGCCGCCGCATGATCTACCCGATTCACCGAAATCAGGGCGATCTCGTGCAACGCATGCTCAACTTTTTCCAGCCGGGCACCTATGTGACGCCCCATCTTCACCCCCGTGAATCTGCTTCGGAACTTATCCTCGTGCTCCGGGGTAAACTTGGGTTTGTCCTCTTCGATGACGAGGGCGAAATCACCGAGCGCAGACCGTTGGTCGAGGGCGACCTCATCGATATCGAACCGAAGCTCTGGCACGGCATGGTCGTCCTTGAGGAGGACACGGTGATCCTGGAAATCAAACGGGGCCCCTACGATGACGAGGACAAAATCTTCGCGCCCTGGGCTCCCTCGGAGGGAGATTCCGGGGCGGAGGCTTACCGCCTTGGCATCGAACGGTTGTTTATCGACCCTTGAGAGAAGGCGCTCAGCCTCTCTGCAGTGATTCTTCCGGTTTGTCCCCCGCCATCGAACCGCGCGTATTCTCAGGTCATGAACGATCGCCTCCAGAATGCCTTTCTCGGTTCCCTCGTCGCAGATGCCGTCGCCATGCCCGTCCACTGGTATTACGATACTTCGGCGATGGACCGGGACTACGGAGTGGTGGAGGGATATCTCGCTCCCAGAAATCCTCATCCCGACAGTATCCTCTGGCGTTCCCGGTATGTGCCGCGCAACGAGAAGGGGGAGATTCTCCACGATCAGGCGGCCTATTGGGGGCTCAGGGGAGTTCATTACCACCAGTTTCTTCCCTCCGGAGACAACACGATCAATTATCTCCTCGCCGTCCAGCTTTACCGTTCAACGGTGCGGAGGGGTTCTCACGATCCCGAAGCGTGGCTGGACCTCTACATCGACCTGATGCGCAAACCCGGGTGGCACCGCGATACCTACCTTGAAGAGTATCATCGGGCATTCTTCGACAACCTTGCCCGGGGAAAGCAACCTTTGGATTGCGGCATCGAGGATCGACACATTGGCGCTCTGGCCGCCGTGCCCGCCCTGATCGCAGCCCTGGACGTGCTCACCGAAAAACTTTCCGACATCGATGCCCGGGTGGTCAGAGATCACATTGCGCTGACCCACCGCGGTGAGCCCGCCGGGTCCGCAGGTCTGGCCCTCTCCCGCATGCTTCTGGAGATTGCCGAGGGCCAAGCTCTCCGCGAGGCAATCGCGGAACATGCCAGCGGCTGGATCGGCCCGGGGCGGCTGCAAAAACTGGAAAACGAGGCGGATCGCGCCATCGTCGGCCGCCATTTTTCCCCGGCCTGCTACCTGCCGGAATCTTTCACCGCATCGCTCGCGCTGGCATGGAAGTATGCAGACGATTTCAGCGGGGGAATCCTGGCCAATGCGAGATGCGGCGGCGATAACTGCCACCGCGGAGCCGTGATCGGATCGCTGCTCGGGGCGGCCAATGGCGTGTCGGAGAGTTGGCTACGAGATCTGCGATCGATGGAACGGCTGCGTTGCGACACGCTCGACCCGGTATTTTCCCGCTAGTTCTCCACCCATCGAGCAGAACGGTGGCGCCAGCCACGGTCAATGGGATCATGATCGGTCACCCCTCGATCATGCGAGGAGAAGCGACCTAGAAATCGACGACGTAGAACCAGCCCTGAGAAACCTCCTGTGCTTCGGCGGGGGTGGTCCAGCGTTCCATGTAGCGTTCGCCCCAACTGTCGCTGAAAGCGATCTCGCTGGTTTCCTCGTTGTACCCGATTATCAGTGTGATGTGGCCTGCGCTGTGATCAACCTGGAGGGCGAGCGTTTCGCTTTCTTTTTCGATCTCTTCTGCATAGCCGGACCAGTCCTCTACCTCCCGCCGCTTCTTGGTGCGAGCGTCAGCCGCTCCGTTGAAGGCATCGGTGCTGAACATGGTCCACATCACCGGTATTCCCTCGTCGATATACTTTGCCAGATCGCGAAACTTGATATCTTCATCGCGCCACGAATCGAAACCCCGCCCCTTGCGGCGAATGTCGCGTCCCACCGCATCCATCAGCGCTCGGGTGCTGGTTCCTCCCCCGATTTGGGTCTCACCAGCCATGGCCAGAAGATACATGTCTGCGGGGATGCCGAGATACCTCATGCAGCGCTCGAAAGTAGCCGGGACGCAGTAACCCTTGGGTCCCTGATCGACCATGGGAATATTCCGGATCACCACATCTCCGTTGCTGCGTCTCTCCACGTTGGCCCGAGAGCGCTCCCGCACCTCGGCCTCCTTCACCCGATCCACTCGACCACCGGCATCCGCGAAGTCTGCCGGTTGCACCTGCAAACTCACGTATTCTTCTTCCTGCTCGAAGAGAAGGAACGCGTGATTGTTCCAGTCCCATCGCAACACGTTCTGTCTCCCCGAGCCTTCCCCGAATCGCTGTTTTTCGCCCTCCTCTCCGACGAGATTGGTGAGTGCGTGGGAGATGGTTGCGACGTCCGCCGACATGGCCGCTTCGAGCACCTCGACGGGGGTGTCCTCGGAATCCGTTTGGTTGCCGAGCATTCCGAAGCTGTCTCCCTTGTTGGCGAACACGAGGGAGAGCGAGGTGACCTTCCCCTCCTCGCCATAGAGCACGGCGGAATAGGCACGGGCCCCGAGAAATCTTTCGTTCTCCTGCGGATATTTTCGAAAACTGCAGAGATAGTCCGTCTGCGACTCCCGGGGCCAGCCGAGGCGCTTGGCGGCGTCGCCCGGGACATCATCCCAGAGAAGAGAATCGGCGAAGACCTCATGTCCAAAGGCCTCGTTCACTGTCTCCGAGGAGATAGCTGTCGCGGGCGGAGCTTCCGCGGTGGGGGAATGATGGGATTTCCAGGAAGCGATATGATCCTGGTCCTCCTGGCTGAAGAGGTCGACTGCAACGACGAACTCGTGGCCATCGCGCCGCACGATTTTCACTTTGTCGCCGCGAGCATCGACGATGCGGGCCTCCATTTTCTGGCCCTTGGTGTTGGTGAAGACGCGGTAATCGTCGGCACTTTGGGCTTGCCCACCGGCAATCGCCGTCACGAGGAAGAACGCTACGGGGAGGAGCGGGGAAAGATTCATGATGCGGAAAAGAACCTCTTCAGCATCCCTATATCTGTCGCAAAAGCAACCCGATTCGATGGGGAGGCGGGTTTTCGCCAAAGCTCTACGATCGGTTCCACCCGGCTGACCTTCACCGCTCCGGAAGCCGAAGCACTCCAGCTCCAATCTGCTCCTGCGGAGCCCCCGTGGACACCGCATGCCGTATCAGCACCGACACGATGTCAGAGGGCGCATACCCCCAACTCATCATCGCGGAAACTGCCCCTGATGTTAATGCCGCGGACTGAGAACTGCCGCTGCCAATGGCGAGTTTGTCGTCCAGGTAAGCAGAATACACCCCCACACCAGGAGCCGCCAAGGTCAGATTCTCTCCGGAATTGGAAAACCAGGCCTGTTCGTTGTTTCGGTCGACGGCTCCGACAGCGATCACCCCGGGGTAGGCAGCGGGATAAGCCAATCTTGTGAGTTGATCATTTCCGGCTGCCGCCACCACGAGGACGCGGGCCTCCAGGGCATGGCCTATGGCATTTCTCAGCAACAGGGAATCACCCGACGCACCCAGGCTGATGTTGATCACATCCGCTCCATGATCAACCGCCTCCATGACCCCCTGGGCGATCAAGCCCGTGTTGCTCGCACCCTCCGCATCGGCTACCCGCACATCCAGAATACGGGAAGCAGGTGCCACTCCCTCCGCGGGAAACACACGACCGGCAATTAAAGACGCCATGGCCGTTCCATGCCCGTGACTGAGGTCCCCATCGATGAGCTCTACCGCCTGTATGCCTACACCCTCCAAGGACGAATGAGCATCGACCCCGGAATCGAGTAGGGCAACGGTTACCCCGCTTCCCCAGGTCTCCCGGTTCTGATCCGCGCCGATCGCCCCCATCAGGGATTCCCGAAATGGGGCTCGCCCTCCGGCATTGGTCTCATCGACGGCGGCTGGTTCCTCCTGAGGCAACCCCGGAATCCTCGCCACATAGGTCGGATGGACCCGGACATCATCTCGAATGCCGCCTAATGCCTCCGACAGGGCATCCAGATCGGAAAAGTGAATCCTCGCGGAAAGAAGCCGACCGTCTGCCCAGAGAACCTCCAATCCCGCATCTTTCCCTTCGAGAAAACGCTCCAAAGCGGATAAAGAGTCGAATGCGAGAACTGCCTCCCCGGGCACCACGCCAGCGCCCGAAAGGGAAGACACGAGCCGATCTCGATCGGAGATTTCGGCAGAGGACGTTTCCAGAGTAGATGCCGCGGACTGACTCCTTTCGGTTCGATACAAGGTAACAACCTTGGGCGTTTCCGCTGTCTCCTGCCCGTGATCAGCCGCAGTCTGGTTCGATCCCGGAGATTCCCGAAATTTCCACCCCTGCCAGACAAGGCCCGAGGACAACAGGACGACGACACCCGCCAAAAGGTGAATCCAGAATCTGTCATCCCGTCGAAACATGATTCGATTATCGCCGTTACTGGCGCGACCATGGACCGCATCGTGAGGTTTATCCCCCGACGAAGTCTCACATTTTTTCCACCTTCCGGATGCCCAGCAGTCCCAGAGCATGACCCAACACCCTGCCGGTCAATTCGCACAGGGCAAGGCGAGTCTCCCGCACCTCGCCATCCGACTTCAGCACAGGACAGGCTTCCCAGAACCTGTGGTAGGCATTGGCGAGTTCATAGATATAGCTGGCGAGGGCGTTTGGCCGGAAATCGACGAGTACCATGGAAATCGTCTCGGCATACTGGGCCAGCTTGAGGGCGAGATGGCACTCGGCCTCCTCGGTCAGCCTTATCGAATCCGCTCCCTCGAAGGTAGCACCCATTTTGCGGAAGATGGCTCGCGTGCGCACATAGGCATTGATCAGGTAGGGCGCCGTATTGCCCTTGAGGCTGAGCATGGTATCCCAGTCGAAGATGTAATCCGTCATGCGGAACTGGCTCAACTCCGCGTATTTGACCGCACCGATACCGATCGCCTTCGCGATCTCCTCTTTTTCCTCATCGGGGAAATCGGGATTCTTCTCGTCCACGATGACGCGAGCCCGCGCCACCGCTTCTACCAGCACGTCCGCCAATTGCACGGTTTCACCGGACCTGGTGCGCAGCATTTTGCGATCTTTGCCGAGGATGCTCCCGAAAGGGATAAATTGCAGATCCGCATCGTGCCCCATCAGGCGGGCAGCCGCGAAGATCTGGTCGAAGTGAAGTTGCTGGGGGGCCCCCACCACATACCAAATGGTATCCGCCTTCAGTTCGCCCAGACGATACTCGATCGTGGCAAGATCGGTCGTGGCATAGAGAAATCCTCCGTCCGCCTTCCGGATAATCGCCGGCGGCTGGTCTTTCAACTTCTCGTCCTCGGGAAAAAAGACACATACCGCTCCGTCGGAGACTCGGGCGATGCCGCGTTCCATCAGGTCGGCCACCAGCGGCTCGAGCCTGTCATTGTAGAAGCTTTCGCCGAGCCAGTAATCGAAAGAAACATCGAGTTGGTCGTAGATCCCCTGAAGTCCCGCCTTGGAGAGTTCCACGCATTTCTCCCAAATCGCCAGGTTTTCCCTGTCGCCGGCCTGCAATTTGACGAGCTCTCGCCGGCAGGACTCCCGGAGCTCATCGTCCTCTTTCTGCCGTTCGTTGATCAAGCGGTAGATCCGGAGCAACTCGGGGACCGGGTCGCGCTCCAATGCTTCTTCATCGAGTTCGCGTTTCCATCCGCACAAAATCATGCCAAACTGGGTGCCCCAATCGCCGATATGGTTATCGGTGACTACCCGGTGACCGGCGAAACGCGCAATTCTCGAGAGGGCATCTCCAATGATCGTGCTGCGAATATGCCCGACGTGCATCGGTTTGGCCACATTGGGAGCCGAGAAGTCAACCACCACCGTTTTTCGATCGTCGACCGGATCGACCCCGAGACGTTCCTCATCGGCGAGAATCTCGGCGACTCTCGCCTCGAGGAAGGAACGTTGCAGACGAAAATTGATGAACCCGGGACCGGCTATCTCCGGTTCGTCGGTCAACTCGCCCCCATCATAATTCGCCACGATCTCACCGGCCAAAGCCCTCGGGTTCATCCCCACTTGCTTGGCCAGAACCATGGCCACATTTGTCTGGTAATCGCCAAAATTGGGGTTCTGCGACGGGTCCACCGAAGGGACGAATGGGTCGGGGAGATTGCCCGCGGCGGAGGTTGCGGAGAGCGCGTCCCGGAGCCGGGCAAGGATCATGCGGGGAATCATCTCGGCCATGACAAGGCGGAGAATGTGCCGTCATCCCGGCGATCTTCAACCTGCGATGCGGATTTCCGAATTGCCCGGCAAAACCGTCAGACTTCCGCAGTGCGCCGTGTCAGGACGTCGACAATCTCGGTGGGAGATTCCGCGTTGCGGAGACTCTCGCGGGTCCCCGCCGAATTGAGGGTGCGGGCGATGGCGGCGAGGGTCTTCAGATGCAGGGCATACTCGGACTCGGGAACGACGAAAAGCACGACGAAGAAGACCGGTGCACGATCGAGAGCGCAGAATTCGATTCCCCCCGACGATCGTCCGAAAGCCAGGGCCACCTTCTCGATTTCCTGGGAAAAACAGTGGGGAATAGCCACGCCGTTGCCGATTCCGGTGCTCCTCTGTTCTTCCCGCGTGCGAAGCGCTTCGAGGACCGAGTCGCGGCTTTCCCGGGGCAGACCGTCAGTTTCCACCAGACGATCGACCAACTCGACGATCGCCGGCCAGCGTTCCTGGGAAACCATGTCGGGGACCACTCTCTCGATTGAGATCAAGTCAGCCAGAGTCATAAGGGAAGGAAAAATCGGACCCGCCAAGGCTGGCGGGTTTTGCGAGCATAGGTGCTCTGCCATGCGGTTCAAGCGGGATTTTTCGATGATCGTTTTGACAAGATGGCGGTTCGCGGTGATGGAAGTTTGCAGAGGTTAGTATGAGTAAGAGCGTGTTGTTTGTCTGCACCGGCAATGTCTGCCGTAGCCCCATGGCGGAGGGTCTCTTCCGCGAAATGATCCAGGACACAGGGGCGCCGGTCGAGGTCAGCTCGGCGGGAATCGGTGCGATGGAGGGCATGCCCCCGAGCTCGAACTCGATCGAGGCGATGGCGGAGATCGGCATAGACATCGCCGACGTGCGCAGTCGGATGGTCACGCCGGAAATGGTCGATACCCACTCCCACATCTTCGGGCTGGCCCGCAGCCATGTCGACGCGATCCGCTTCCACTTCCCGATCAGCCTGGAGAAGACGTTCGTCCTCCGTGAATTCCTCGGGGAGAATGATCTCGACCTGGACGTTCCCGACCCCATAGGTATGGAATTGGATGAGTATCGCAAGGTGCGGAACCTGATTGCCGAGGCTCTCCCTGGAATCCTGAACTTCGTGGTGAACGGGGACCTGTCCACTTGATCAAATCGTAACGACTGGGGGGGGTGTTTCAAATGGACGCTCCGTCCCGCAGAGAGTAAGCTGAGCCCATGGACAATCCCAGTATCATCGTCGGAACTGACCACGGTGGATTCGACCTCAAAGAAGCCATTGTCGCCCATCTGAAAGGGCGCGGTCACGCCGTCGAGGATATCGGGTCTCACTCGACAGCATCGGTCGACTATCCCGATTACGCCGAGCTCGTCGCCACGGCGGTGGCCACAGGAAAACACGATCTCGGCATCCTTTTCTGCACTACGGGTGTCGGAATGGCCATCGCGGCGAATCGTCATCCCGGGGTTCAGGCAGCCGTGGTGACAGACCCTGAGCTGGCGAAAAGAGTGCGTACGCACAACAACACCAATGTTCTCTGCCTCGCCGGAGAATTGACCGATGCAGCAAAGGGATCTGCCATCGTCGACGCCTGGCTGGCAGCCTCTTTCGAGGACGGCGGCCGTCACGAAAGGCGCGTGGGGAAGATCAATCGATGTTCGGGGATGAGTCCTGCTCCGCAGCTCGCGGCGACTGATCCCGAGATCACGGACGCCATCGCCGAGGAGGAACAGCGGCAATCGAACAACATCGAGCTGATAGCCTCCGAAAATTTTGCCAGTCGCGCGGTTCGGGAGGCCCAGGGGAGTTGCCTGACGAACAAGTATGCGGAGGGGTATCCCGGAAAGCGTTGGTATGGAGGATGTGAGGTCGTCGACAAGGTCGAGCGACTCGCCATCGAACGCGCCAAGCGCCTCTTCCAAGCTGGCTTCGCCAATGTCCAGCCACACTCGGGATCGCAGGCCAACGCGGCCATCTATTTCAGTATGCTCGAGCCGGGCGACCGAATCCTCACGATGGATCTGAGTCACGGCGGTCACCTCACTCATGGACACTTTGCCAACTTTTCGGGGAAGTTCTACGAGGTCGAACACTACGGCGTCTCGGAGGATGACGAGACGATCGACTACGGGAAACTCGCGGAAGCGGCAGAGCGCTTTCGTCCCAAGATGATAACCGCCGGGGCATCAGCGTACTCACGTCGGATTGACTTCGAAAAGATGCGGTCGATAGCGGACGCGGTGGGTGCCTACCTTTTCGTGGATATGGCACATATCGCCGGTCTGGTGGCTGCGGGAGTTCATCCTACCCCGGTGCCACACGCTCATTTCGTCACCACGACGACTCACAAGAGTCTACGGGGCCCGAGAGGGGGGCTGATCCTGACAAACGATGCCGACCTGGCCAAAAAGATCGACTCCATGGTTTTTCCCGGAGTTCAGGGCGGGCCATTGATGCATGTCATCGCGGCGAAAGCAGTCTGTTTTCATGAGGCGTTGCAGCCCTCCTTTCGCGAATACCAAACGCAGGTGGTGAAAAACGCGCAAACCCTGGCGCTGAAGTTGAAGCAACTTGGGTACCGGATCATTTCGGGGGAAACCGAAAACCACCTCTTCCTTATCGATCTCCGGCCGAAGGGTCTGAACGGAAAGATTGTTCAGGAGACCCTGGACGAAGCGGGGATTACGGTGAACAAAAATTCCATCCCGTTCGACACCGAGAGCCCATTCAAAGGCGGAGGCATTCGGATCGGCACGCCGGCTGTGACGACACGGGGCATGACCGAGAAGGAAATGATCCAGATCGCGGAGTGGATTCACGAGGCGATCGAGAGTCGCGAGATTCCGGAAAAGTTGGGAGCCATCCGGGATAAGGTTCGCCAATTGAACGCAGGATTTCCCTTGCCCTGAGTCATCCGAAAAATTTCCTGCCCCCCGGTGAAGCACTGGCCGGCTCGTTGGTGATGGGCGTCTCTGTGGCCTGTTTCACGGCAAACGCCCTCCTGCTCAAATACCTCCACGCCGCTCGATCCGTCGATCCGGCCACGGCGCTGTTGTTCAGGGCGGGCATGGGGACGGTGATCGTCGTCCTCTTTTTTCGTGGCACCCAGGCCATCCCTATTCAGCGGATTTTTCTTGACTCCGGCTTGGTCTGGCGTGGCATCACCGGAATCATCGGCACAGCCGCCTTTTACTTTACCGTTCCCTCTCTGGGGCCAGGTAAAGCGACTTTGCTGTGCAACACCTATGTGCTGTTCGCGGCGGTAATCGCCGCAATTTTCCTCCGAGAATATCTGACACGGCGGCAAATTTTCTGGCTGGGACTTTCCTTCGGGGGCATCACCCTGCTCGCCGGAGCGAGTCAAGCCGGCGCGGCAAGAACGCTTCCACCCGGCGTGGACGAAGCGATTGCCCTCGGTGGAGCGCTCGCCGCGGCGAGCACGGTGGTGCTGATTCGGCGTCTTACCCAGCGATTTTCCAACGGCGTCATTTTTCTCACCCAGTGTTTATGGATAGGACTGGCCAGCGCTCCTTTCGCCATCCCGCGTCTTCCGGGGCTGACCTTTCACGATGCGGCGATTCTCTGCCTGGCAGCCTTGGGAGCGGGCTTCGGTCAGTTGGCGATGAACGAGGGATATCGCCGGCTGTCCGTGACCTCTGGAGCCTCAATCCAGATGGCGTGGCCGGTCCTTACTTCGGTCGGAGGGTATATCTTTTTCGCGGAACGATTCACGGCGATGCAGGTTTCGGGAGCCATCCTCATTCTCCTGGGAATCTGGCGAATCACCACGGCCCGCAGGTCTGCTGGCTGAAGGGTAGAGGTTTCCGGGAGAACACCTCAGGTGGAATCGGAGCCAAGGTAGCCGCCTTCGGGAGAAGTTGGTCGTGGCGAGTTGCTCACGCTCTGGCGAGCGCGGCTACGTTATGCCTGTAGCCGCCTTCGCCAGAAGGTG
>CAZLUZ010000029.1:0-33130 GCA_964562825.1 uncultured Akkermansia sp. | reverse complement strand
GCGAGATAAGGGGACAGGACGATTGTGGGTGCTGCGCAAGATAAGGGGACAGGACGATTGGGGATACGGGATAAGGGGACAGGACGATTGGGGATAAGGGGACAGGACGATTGTGGGAGTTGGTTGGCTTGGGATCGGGTCTACCGGTCCGCCACGGCAGCAGGGCTGCCGAAACCAAAGCGGCAGCAGGCTGCACGCAGTCCAAAAAACAAGGCAGCCCAGCGTTCCAGAATCCCAAAATCCCAGAATCAAAAAACCCCAGAGGGCAGGCTCCCGGAGTGGTCTTACCCACCATTCCCCGCCGAACGCATCGAACCTTTTAAGCCACGGATCTCGACCCGGGCCCAGACGACTTTCGGGTTGCGCCAAACCGCACCGCCGAAGACGGTATCACCATGAAGCCCCTTCACCTCTACGAGGAAATCCTGCTCCTCGCCCTGCGCGATGAGGAAGGCACCTTTTCCACCGGATTCGTCGAATTCGCCGTCGCCGGGGCCGTGCTCGCCGAACTGCTCCTCGATGAGCGCATCTTCATCGCCGACCCGAAACGCAACCTCATCGATCACCGTCATCCCGCTCCCACCGGAGATCCCGTCATGGATGAGTGCCTCGAAAAAGTCACCTCAGCCACGCGCCGGGCCCGCCTCTCCAACTGGGTGTCCCGCCTGTCCAACATCCCCAAACTCAAACAGAAAGTCGCGGCCCGGCTCTGCGAGCGAGGCATCATCGAGGCCGATGAGGACAAGGTGCTCTTCATCTTCCCCCGAAAAATCTACCCCGAAATCAACCCCGAACCGGAGCGCGAGATCATTCAAAGACTCAAAAACGCACTCGCCGACGACAAAAAAGACCTCGACCCCCGCACGGTGATCCTCATCTCCATCGCCGATGGCACCGGGCTCCTGGGACAAAATCTCGGCGAGAAAGTCGTGAGGGAAAAAAAGAAACGCATCGAGAAAATCGTCTCGGGCGAGGCCACCGGTTCCGCCACCCGGGACGTCATCGCCGTGCTTCAGGCCGCCTCCTCCGTCACCACCCTGATCCCCGCTCTCATGGCCGGCTCTGCAGCCAGTTCCTGATCCCTCAGCCAACCCGCGGCCAGATCAAGAGAGTCCCTCAGGGGGCCACCACCAGCCGGTAGAACCTGCGGTCCCCGGCCGCATTCTTCAGGGTGACTTCGGGAGCGACAGTCGCCGCGACCGGCGTCCAATCCACGAGGTCCCCACTGCTCTCGATCCGGGCCACGTCGGGATCCACCTCGGGGGACAGGGGAATCAGCAGAGTGACATCCGAACCCTCCAATCGCGGCTCCAGAGGCGCCACTCCATCCGGCAACGTTGGCGATGTGTCGGTGAGAAACTCGATCCCGTTCGCTTTGCCGTTGCCGCGCCGAATCCAGCCGCGGAGAGCCCTTCGCGCATCACCACATTCGCTCCTTGTACCCTGTCTGTTGCGCGGCGGGACCCTGTTCCGTCGGGCATCCGACCCTATGGAATCCGGCCCCGCAGCCTTTCGGAACACACCGGTTCCAGCTACTCAGGCAGCCCCGACTCTTTCCTCCTCGACCTCCCAGCGGTGATAGGCCTCGCCGTATTCCGGGCAGAGATCGATCAACTCCGCGTGTGGGGCATCGCCGGCGAGTCGGCCCTCGGAGAAAAAGAGGATCCGGGGCGCCTGGCGCAGCAGGTCCACCCGGTGGGTCACCAGGATCGTCGTTCCCCGGCCTCCCCGCGTGCGGCGCAGGATGGACTGGTGGATCAGTGATTCGCTCTCGGGCTCCACCGAGGCGGTGGGTTCGTCGAGCAAAAGGAGGGCGGGATCGACGAGAAAAGCGCGGGCCAGGCTGAGACGCTGCCGTTGGCCCCCGGAGAGTTTCACGCCGTTCTGCCCCACCCGGGGCTGGTATCCCTCGGGCAGATCGCGGACGAAGCTGTCGGCATTGGCCGCTCGTGCCGCCGCTGTCACCGCATCGAATTCGGCCTCGGGCAGGGCGTAGCGGATGTTCTCCAGCACGTCGCCGTCGAAAAGATAGTTGTCCTGCCCGACGTAACCGATGCCCGATCGCAGGTCCGACAAACGCCAATCTCGCACGTCCACGCCGTCCAGCAGAATCGCACCGCCGGTCACGTCATAGAAGCGGGGAATCAGATTCAGGATGGTGCTTTTGCCCGCGCCGCTGCCTCCGGCGATGGCGACAAATTCGCCGGGTTCGACGGTAAAGGAGACATCCTCGAGAATGGGCGTTCCCGTCACGTAGTGGAAACGGACCCGGCTAAACTCCACCTCGCCTCGGACCGGTCCCCGGGCCGCCGCCGCAGGGGCGTCCTCGATGTCCACCGGGTGGCGCAGCAGTTCCACCACCCGATGGGCCGCGGCCCGCGCCCGCTGCAGGATGTCGGTGGTCTGGGCGATCGTGCGGATGGGGCTCTGCAGGCGCCACCAGAAGCCCCGATAGGCGAGCAGGGCCCCGATGGTGAAGGCGGGATTCTCGTTCATGATGAGCCAGGCTCCGACGCCGAGCATGACGAGGTTGTTGACGAAACCAAAGGCCGACACGATGGGGAAATAGGTGTTGCGCAGCCGGCTGGCGCGGACGCTCGCCTCGTAAAACTGGCTCGATCGCCGGTCGAAATGCTCCTGCTCTCGCGACTCGCGCCCGAAGGACTGGGTGACCTGGACGCCCGCGAGCCGGTCCTGCACGAAGGAGCCGATGTCCCCCAGCCTGCGACGCACCCCGTCGTAGATCGCTTTGACCTTTTTGTTGTAGGCGCGGATGAAGACGAAGGCCAGAGCCAGGGGCAGGATGGACAGGGCGCCGACCAGTGGGCTGATCCAGAGCACCATGGTGGCCACTACGACGAAGGTCACCACCTCCTCAAGCAGACCGGTGAGGCCCTGGAGGACGCTCTGCTCCATGGCATCGACATCGCTAGTGATCCGGGTGACCAGTTCGCCGGTGCTGCGATCCCGGTGGAAGGAGAGAGATTGCGTCTCGAACTTGCGGAAGAGGTCGGATCGGATCTCGCGGACGAAGGCCTGGCCCGTCTTTTCCAGGAGGTAGGAATGCACCGCACCGGCGCTCAGCCCGACGAGGTAGGTGCCGACCATGAGCACCAGCCAGAAAGCCAGGGATTCTCCGGTGAGCGATCCCTCCACGAGCCGGTCCGCCACGATGCCCCAGACCAGGGGGTGAAAGTTGGTGAAAGGGACGGAGAAAACGAGCAGCGCCAGCGACAGAATCAACCGGCCCCTCCACGGGCGGAGTCGTCGCCAGACCGTTCCCGCCAACTCACCCGGCGTGAGCTGGGTCGCTTCCTGTCTGCTGTCCGCCGGCTTGACCACAGATGGCTCTACGAATCAGATGGGGAGAAGTATCATCGGCCGAGACTCCGTGGGGAAGATTCCGGTCAATTCAGCGGGCGGGTTCTCCCCGCGGCGATGATCTCCTCGAGCCGGGTTTTCATTCTCTCCGCCACCTCGGGGTGGGCGTCGATGACGTTGTTTTGCTCTGCCGGATCCTTCTCGAGATCGAAGAGCTGGAACTTCGGCACCTCGGTGTTGACCAGTTTCTGCTCCACGACCACGTTGCGGGCCGGGCCATCGTGGCGCTGCAGCTTCCATTTGCCCATGCGAAAACCGAGATTCCGTGGCGAGTTGGGCTGCTGCACGAGATGATCCCGCCCCGCGGCACCCTCCTTGCCCAGCAGCGCGTCCATGACGTCGAGACTGTCGAGAAAGGCATCTTCGGGAATGTCCAGGCCGACAAAACGGCTCAGGCTGGTGGCGAGGTCGATGGTGCACACCACCGCCTCGGAGACGCCCGGATCGATGTTTCCCCGCCAGCGGGCGATGAACGGAGTGCGGGTGCCGCCCTCGTAGACGCTGTATTTGCCTCCCGTGAAGGGGCCGGCGGCGCGGTGGGATCCCAGCTTCTCCAGGGCATCGTCCTGGTAGCCGTCGTCCATGACCGGGCCGTTGTCCGAGCAGAAGATAACCAGCGTGTTCTCGGTAAGCCCGTTTTCCTCGAGCGACTTTATGATCTCGCCGACGCACCAGTCGAGCTGGATGATGCAGTCGCCGCGGTAGCCGAGCGTCGTCGCTCCCATGAATCGCTCGTGGGGAATCCGGGGCACGTGGATGTCGTGGGAGGCGAAAAAGAGGAAGAAGGGAGTGTCCCGGTTTTCCTCAATCCATTTGCGGGATTCCTCGACCCAGCGGTCGGCGAGGTCCTCATCGCGGAAACGGGCCGCCTGACCTCCGGTGTAGAAACCGATCCGGGAGATGCCGTTGTGAATCGTCGAGTTGTGTCCGTGGCTCCAGTCCATCTTCAGGGTGTCGCGGTGGGTGATCCCGGTGGGGTGATCCTCGGACGGTTTTTTCATTCCCACCCAGAGGGGATCGGCGGGATCGAGATTGAGCACCCGGGAATCGGTCACGTACACCTGCGGGACCCGGTCGTTGGTGGTGGGGAGGAGAAAGTGGTGATCGAAGCCGATCTCGGAGGGTCCGGGACGCAGTTCTCCGTTCCAGTCCGGGCCATCCGGTCCCCCCAGGCCGAGGTGCCATTTCCCGATCACCGCGGTTTTGTATCCCGCCTTCTGCAGCAGTCCGGGCAGCGTGACCGTGTCCGGTTGGATGATGCTGGGAGCGCTGGGCGGGGCGATGCCGGTGTCGGGGAAGCGGAAGGCGTAGTTGCCCGTGAGCAGTGAGTACCGGGTCGGGGTGCAGGTCGAGGCCGAGCAGTAGCCGTGGGTGAAGCGGATACCCTCCTCGGCGAGGCGGTCGATGTGCGGGGTGGTGAATGAGGTCGCGCCGTAGCAGGAGAGGTCGCCATAGCCGAGGTCGTCGGCCATGATGACGACGATATTCGGTTTCTCCGTGGCCGCGGCGGCGGATGCCAGGAGGAAGCTGAGCAGGAGGATGGGTCGGATCATGGTGGGCATACTGCCCGGATCTCCGGCAATCTGCAAGATCTTGAGTGCGACGCGTTTCGGGGTAGCCTGACACTATGGATCTCCAGATCAGCGGGTATTCGACCGCTCTCTACTCCACTTACTGGATGGTCGAGCCGCTAGGGATCCTCTTCGACTGTGGGGATGGGGCGGCCTCGTTTTTCCGGCAGAAGGGGAGGTCCGTGCATCTGATCGCCTGCAGTCATCCCGACCGGGATCACCTCGCCGGTCTACCCCAGTTTCTGCAGCTCAACAGCCAACCCGGATCGCCCCGGGTGCTTTACCCGGCGGGATCGGGATCCTTTCCCGCCTTGCGGGATTTCATCGCCCGCTTCGATGCGCACGCCATCGGGTGCGAGTGGGAGGCCGTCGACGGGGGCGACCGCATCGAGGTGCGGAAGGACTGGTTCCTGGAGTGCTACGAGAACCGGCACCTGGCAAGGTCCGAGAAAGGACCGGTGAAAAGCCTGAGCTATTCGCTGGTGGAGGAGCGCCGCAAGCTGCGACCGGAATGGCACGGAGTGCCCGGTGCCGAGCTGGGACGGATCCGGGAGGAGAAAGGGGAAGACGCCATCTCCGAGGTGGTCACCGACACGGTGCTGACCTATGCGGCAGATACCCCGCTGGAGGAGGCTTCCTTTTGGCGAGACCCGCGGATCCTGATTCACGAGGCCACCTTTCTCACTCGGGAGGAGGCCACCAGCCGGGATCAGACCGCCCGGCACTCGGTGCTCGGCGAGGTGATCGAGATGGCGAGCCGGATGCCGACGCTGGAGAGGTTGATTCTCGGGCATTTTTCCTGTCGCTACGACAAGGGAGACATCCGGCGAGCCCTGGTGGAGGAGGCCGAGAGGGTGCAGTTTCGCGTGCCGATCCACGCGGTGTTTCCCGGGGAGGCGAGGCTCCACCTCACCGACGGGACGCCGGTCTGGCCGGGATGTTGAGCCCAGGGATGGAGGGCGGAGGGCGATCAACTCGGGGTGCCATCCAGCCGCGTGCAGGCTCGAATCACTGCTTCGCGGAGTAACTGCCGGTTAGCTCACCCCGGATCTCGGCACCCTGGTCCTGAACCAGCTGACAGGTGACGTCGATATCTTTTTCGAAAATGGCTCCGGAGCCCAGAATGACGACTTGGCCACGGCAATAGACGTTCTCCTGGAACGTGCCGTTGAGGATCTCGATCTGCTGGGCCAGTACGCCGAACTCGACCGTGACCGGTGCGGAGAGATCGATGGTGACCAGCTGCGCCTTGTAGAAGCTGGGCTCGGTCGGGGGTTCGGTCAGCTCGATGATCTGGCCGCTCTGTCCCTCGGTGAATCCTTTGGCGGCGAACTCTTCCTCAAATTCCGTGATCTTGCCCTGGACCCACTGGACGGCCAGAAAGCCTCCGATCACCGCCACGACGATCAATCCCAGACAGCCGATTCCGCAGCCGATCCCGACTTTGGCCCCGGTGCCCATGCCCTTCTTCTCGGGTTCCAGAGACGAAGGGAAGTTCGCGTTTGGTTGATCGCTCATGGTTCGTTGGTCAAATCTTCTCGTCTCTTATCGCCGCGGAAAGGATGTGGCACTATCGCAATTGTCTGACAAGTTTGTCAATTTTTCATCCGCGGGCGTAACCCGGATCGCATGACGAGGAACATCCCCTATTTCATCGCGTTTCGGCTGCTGTTCAATTCGCGATTTTACTACCCGATCTTCGCGGTGATCCAGCTCGACTACGGGCTCAGCATGGCGCAGTTCGCCCTGCTCAACGCCGTATGGGCGGTGTCCATCGTTCTCCTGGAGGTTCCCTCGGGGGCTCTCGCCGATTTGCTGGGGAGGAAGCGTATGGTCGTGGGGGCGGCCCTCCTCATGATCCTGGAGATGGCGGTAATCGCCTTTGTTCCTCTGGGCAACACCACCCTGGTCTTCTGGGCCTGGTTCCTCAACCGCCTCCTCTCGGGCGCCGGGGAAGCTGCCGCCAGCGGTGCCGACGAAGCCCTGGCTTACGATTCGATACCTCCCGGAGAACAGGCCTCGCGCTGGCCGAAGGTGCTCTCCCGGCTCATGATGCTCTCCTCGATCGGTTTCGTCGTGGCCATGCTCGTCGGTTCAGCGATCTACGACGCCGACCTGGTCAATCGCTTTCTGGGGTGGTTCGGGTTCGACGGTGGGTTGAGCGAGGAGACGGCGATGCGGCTGCCCGTTTACCTGACCCTGATCAATGCGCTGGGAGCGCTGGTCGTCAGTCTGCTGATGCGGGAGCCGGCCCGCGACAGCGGCGGCGATCATTCTTCGATGTGGTCGGAGATTCTCGCGGTGGGCCGGTGGATCCTGGGGCACCCCATCGTTTTCGCCGTCATACTCGCGGCGCTGGTGCACGACAGTGTGGTGCGTCTCTTCCTCACCTCGAACTCGGAGTACTACCGCATCATCGACATTCCCGTTGCCTGGTACGGGGTGATCGGGGCCGCCTTCGCCGGGATGGGCATTCTGACGCCGAAGATCGCGGAGTGGATGGTGGGGCGGTTCTCTCCCGAGACCAACTACCTCACGGTGTCGGCGGCCACCTTTCTCGGGCTGGTGGGCATCTCGCTCGCCATTCCCATCTGGGGGGTGGGCATGGTCGTCTTTTTCGGGATCGGCTTCGGGTTCCTCAACTTTTTCACCTCGCACTACCTCAACGCGGAGGTGGATTCGCGTCGCCGGGCCACGGTGCTGAGTTTCAAAGGGCTGGCCCTCAACATCGGCTTCGGGGCGGTCAGCCTGATCTACGGAGGCATCCTCAGGGGCTTGCAACAGGGCGGGGACGGTGCCGGCCCCGACGACGAGGCATTCCGCCGCAGCCTACCCTGGCTGCCCGGTCTCTTTCTCGTGCTCCTCGCCGTGCTGGTGGGCTACTACTTGGCCCGGGTACGGGGCAAAGCCCACGCCGTGGGAGCGAAAGACCGCAAAAACCCATCGAGTAACGAACCTGGCTGACGGGAGTCTAGAGGGTCTCGCCGTATTCCCAGCCCGCTCTCGCCGGTTCCTTGATGTAGACGTCGAGCGTCGGGTCGGCGAAACTCATGGCCTCCGGATTGTACTCCACTTTCTTTCCGGAGCGGAACGCGATGGTTCCCAGAATCACCACTTCCGTGAGGGGCACGGCGTAGTCGAAATCCGATCCCGGTTTCTCGATTTCGCCCTTGATTGCCGCCATGATCTCCTTCACGGGGCCGCCCACGGCGCGGGGCAGGGTTTTCTCCGGAAGTTCGCGGCGCAGTTCCATCCAGTCGTTGAGCAGTCGCGGGCTGGTCGGGCGCATGCTCGGCGAGACGATGGTGTTTTTGTCGCCGACGAGGAGGCACCCACCCCCCGCGAGATCAGTCATGGAGTGCAGCGAGTCGGGGATGTCCGGCAGGTGTCCGCCCTCGTACCAGTAGACCGTCACCGGAGGTTTCGGGCCGCGGGCGGGAAACTCGTAGACGTAGGTGGCCCCGTGGTCGGTCCCTCTTTTCTTTTTGGCGTGGGGATACCGATCGCTGAAGTCGAGGCTGTTTTCCATGCGGACCGAAGTGGGGTAGCCCAGCCCGAGCGCGTATTTCGGGATGTCGAGGGTATGGCATCCGATATCGCCGAGCCCGCCGAGCCCGTATTCCCAATGCCAGCGCCATCCGCTGGGACAGATGTTGGAATGGTAGTTCCCGAGTTGGGCCGGGCCCGTCCAGAGGTCCCAGTCGAGCGTCGCCGGGATCTCTTCGGCGGGGAGGGGATTCTGGGCGTTGTGACTGTTCGGAGTCGAGCGATTCGTCCAGGCGTGGACCTCGCGCACCTCTCCGATGAGGCCCGCCTCGTACCACTCCCGGATGTAGCGCATGCCCTCGAAGGTGTGCCCCTGGTTACCCATGATCGTCTGCACGCCGTATTTGTGGTAGGCCTTCTGCAGGGTGCGGGCCTGCCAGATGTTGTGCGTGAGCGGTTTCTGCGTGTGCACGGCGATCCCCCGCTCCATGGCGGCCAGGGTGGCGGGAAAATGGGTGTGGTCCGGCGTGCTCACGATGACGAGATCCAGTTCCTCGCCGTGGACGTCGAGGAGCCGACGGAAGTCCCGGTAGCGCTTGGCCTCGGGAAAGGCCTTGAAACCCTCGGCACCCCGCTTGTCGTCGACATCGGCGAGAGCGACCACGTTGTGGTCCCGGCAATCTCCGAAGGCCGTTTTGGCGATGCCGCCAGCACCGATGAGCGCCACGTTGAGCCGATCGTTCGCGCCCTTGACGTGCCCGGTGAGGAGGTGAAACGGCTGGATGCCGGAAACCGCGGCGAGGGCGGCGGTTTGTTTGAGGAAGCGACGCCGGTCTGTTCTGATCATGGAGTGTTTTCGGTAGAGGTTTCTTTCTTTCCGGGATCGATTTCCCGGATGCGGAGGTTCCGCCAGGCGGCCTCGAAGGGACCGGTGCCGTCCTTGATGCCGTGGAGTTGCAGTCCGATGAAGCCGCGGTCGTTTTCGGCATGGCGATCGGCGGGCACGGTGGTGGTGATGACTTTCTGGCCGTTGATCCAGGTCGTGATCTGGTCGCCCACCGCGAGCACGCGGAAATGATTCCACCCGTCGGGTTTGAGGAGGTCGTGTTTTCTGCGGCCGTCCTTGGGCGTGATCCACATTCCCAGGCCTTGACCATAGATGTTGCCCGAAAAGCTCTGCCCGCCCCGGCCGGCGGAGATCTCGACCTGGGGCCCGAAGACGGCACCGTATTTCTTGTCGGCTCGGGCCTCTCGTGTTTTCGAGCGGATCTGCACGCCGGAGTTCAGTTCTTGATCGATCAATTTCGTCTCGAATTCGAGTTCGAAGTCGGCGTAGTCCCGATCGGTGCAGAGAAAGGTCGAACCGAGTCCCTCCCGGGCGGTTCCGACAATGACGCCGTCCTCGACGCGAAAGTTCCCGCTCTTGGTTTTCTCGGTCCAGCCTTCGAGGTCGGCGCTGTTGAAAAGGGGCACCCATCCGGCGTTTTCTCCGCGGCCTGCCATCAGGAGCAGAGCCGATAGCAGCAGGGTGATTGCGACTTTCATGGCGGCGGTGGTCAGTGAGAGGACGGCGGTGTCAGTGGGAGGAAACAGACTGCCTGTATCCGGCGAGAAATGCAATTCCCTGAATGCGGGGTGGGGAGTGGCGACGAGGGGAGGCGCCTGTCCCTCGCGAGCCCCTGGCAACCATGCCGGGAAAACGCCAGTGCGGCGGGTCGAATTTCCCTTTCCGCGCTTGCCCCTGTGGCGCATCCCCTGCTAAGGTTCTCCGCCCGGGATTGTCCCTTCCGGGGCCCCACTTATCTACCACATCAATGAACCGACGTGATTTGCTCAGAGGAACTTCTCTTTCCACCACTGCCATGGCGCTTGGCGCAGGGGGAACTTTTGCCGCGGGCGCCCAGGAGGCTCCTCAAAAACACGACTTCAAACTGAAGTATGCCCCTCACTTCAACATGTTCAAGGAGTCGGCCGGGCAGGATCTGGTGGACCAGTTGAAATTCGCCGCCGACCGGGGGTTCACCGCGTGGGAGGACAACCGTTTCAAGAGCCGGCCCGTCGAGGACCAGAAGCGGATCGCCAAGGCGATGGAGGACCTGGGCATGGAAATGGGCGTCTTTGTCGCCCATGGCTCGATCGGCAAACAGACGTTTACGATCAAGGATGAGGCGGTCTGGGAGGGAGTGCTTCAGGAGATGCGGGATTCCGTCGAGGTAGCGAAGCGTTGCAACGCGAAATGGATGACGGTTGTGCCGGGCAGCGTCGACGAAAGCCCTCGGGCCCGCCTCGAGATGGGTTACCAGACGGCCAATGTGATTGAACTGCTGAGGCGCTGCGCCGAGATTTTCGAGCCCCACGGGCTGGTCATGGTATTGGAGCCGCTGAACTGGCACGCGAACCATGGAGGTGTTTTTCTGGAACGCTCCGACCAGGCCTACAAGGTTTGCCGGGCTGTCGACAGTCCGGCGTGCAAGATTCTGTTCGATATCTACCACCAGCAGATTACCGAGGGGAACCTGATTCCGAACATCGATCTCAGTTGGGACGAGATTGGCTATTTCCAGATCGGGGACAACCCCGGGCGCAAGGAACCGGGCACGGGAGAGATCAATTACCGGAACATTTTCCATCATGTCTACCACAAGGCGAAGAAGGAGGGTCGCGACTTCATCTTCGGCATGGAGCACGGCAATTCCATGAAGGGGGTGGAAGGCGAGGAAGCGGTGATCTCCGCCTACGTGGAAGCCGACGACTTCGAGGTCTGAGGTTGTGCCGGGGCGGCATGGGGGCATCGGCAACGGGCGGCGCACCAGCCATCGGATGTGGAGGGTGCGAGCGAAGGGTTTGAGGGGAAGTAACCACGGTAAATTTCGTGGACCACATCCATTTTGAATGGAATGGTTTTAAGCGGTGATGCGGAAAAACCCATTTCCCGGCCTCAACCCCTGGATGCAGGATGTCTGGCATGACGTCCGTGCGAAGTTGATCATTTACCTCAGCGAAGCGATTACGGATAAACTTCCCGACGATCTCGTGGCGAGGGCCGAGGAGAGTGTCACCCTGTCGGGCCCGACAGAGGACCTGAATATCGCACGACCTGACGTCAACGTCTCAGAAGCCGATTCCTGGAAAGATGGCGTAGCGCCCGCATGGAGTCCCGAGGTCGACGAATCTCTTT
Source organism: uncultured Akkermansia sp. (assembly GCA_964562825.1). GTDB lineage: Bacteria > Verrucomicrobiota > Verrucomicrobiia > Verrucomicrobiales > DEV007 > Arctic95D-9. Next base: position 21,514 of record CAZLUZ010000029.1, on the reverse strand, counting down.
CCGCGCGGATCGCATCTCCCGTGATTGTCGCACTGGACGAGGAAACCCATCGCTGGATTGAAATCCGGGACACCCAGGGCAGCCTCGTCACCGTGATTGAAATTCTCAGCCCGGCCAACAAGACTCCGGGAGGGCGAAAAAAGTTCGATGCAAAGCTTCTCGAATTCTGGAACCAGGGCGTCAGCACCGTGGAAATCGATCTGGTCCGGGGTGGAGTCAATGCTGCATCTGCGAGGTTTGGCAAGAACTGGCCCGCAGAGGAACACCAGGTTATCGTGACGCGGCGTGGCCAGACCTCCCACCACGAAGTCTACCCCTGTCCTCTGCGCGAACCTTTGCCCGTTTTCCGGATTCCGCTCCGGAGCCATGAGCCGGACCTGCCATTTGACTTGCAACCGCCGATCGATCGCTGTTACGAAAAGGGTAGATACTGGCTGCTCAATTATGGAGCCGATCCCATCCCCTCCCTCAGTGAGGAGGATCTGAAATGGGCGAGGGAAGTTCTTCGCGAATCAACCTGACCTTTTCCTCCTCGACGTTTAACGAATAATGTAGCCAATTGGGTTACAGTCTTTGAAGTCGCACTACGGCAAGCGGACGCATTGCGGCGGAGTCCGCCGTGAAGCGATGATCTACGCCAGGGAAACTCAGGTGTGACTGGCCACCTGTGAGGGGGACCGGCGGGATCGACGCGCAGCCAGCGCGGCAGCGGCAATGAGAAGCAGGACGGGCGCAGCGGACGGTTCCGGGATGGCCAAGATGGAGAAGTTGGCCCGCGATCCGTCCGAGCCAGCGCTTCCGTTGGTCCCGAAGGCCACGTAAATGGTGTCCCCCGCGTTGAGGCCGCCCACGGTGTGGGTGAAGTTGAACGCGCTGGCCGCGTCTGACCCCCCGGTGGAATTGCCCAGCAGGGTCGGCGTTTGGCCCGTGGCGAAGGCCCAGACATCCACCCCATCGGATGTGGCACTCCCGGTCCACAACACGCCGTCGGTGATCTGGTAGATGCCCGGATTGTCCACGGTGAAAGCGGCGATGGCGTACCGATCGAAAGCGTTCGCCTGCACGCCGTTGGCATCGCCGGGAGCACCCACGTTGAAGCCGGCCTGCGCGCCGGGGTGAACACCGATGGTGGTGGGATTAGGAAACTGGAAGCTGAGGAAACGGTCCGGGTTGCTGTCACCCCCGGTATCGTTTCCGTCCGGCGTCCAGCGAAATGACGTGGCCTGCAACTGGGCGAAGGAGGTGGTGTCGCTCAGGGGTGCGGTGGTGAGGTCCCCCAGCGCCGCGCCCGTCAGCGCCCCGCCGGTCCAGCCCGTGGGTTGATTCCACAGGTATTCCCAGCTGCCGAAGCCATTGTTCACCCCTTGAGTGGTGTCGGAGTAGTCCGAGGCAAAGTCTGCGATGAGAGCCGCAGATGAAGACCCCGTCAGGAGGACGAAGCTGGAGGCGAAAGCAAGAAAAACCTTCATGAAGCGAATGGGAAGGAGGTGGGAATCGTTGAAGCAGGTCCAAGGATAGGGGCCACGGAATCCGGTTGGAACGGACAAATGCGCTTATCCCCCTCGGCATGGCGAACCGGACTACATCCAACGGATGCACCCTTCGCTAGTCGGTGCAAGTTCTAATTGATTGGATTTTGCGTTTTCAAGGCAAAAAGGCAAGCCGATTAGGCTGGAGGCTGGAGGCTGGAGGGGGAAGCGCCCACCGAAGGTAGGGTTCACCTTGTCCATTAGCTCTTATAGGAACAGTGTCACGGTCAACTAAAGCCTAAAGCCTAAAGCCTAAAGCCTAAAGCCTAAAGAAAGCCTAAAAGAAGGTTCCGCTCGCGATCTCCCGGACCGATTCGGAAAGACGGTCCCCCAGGGTGAGAAAGTTGTTCGACCAGTCGCGGGCGAATTCCCCAAAGGAAGCGGTGGGCGTGGCGAGAATGAGCAGTGCCGAGGTGATCAACACATTGGCCAGCAGGATGACGGAGAAGGAAAACAGACCACCATTCTCCCGGATGTCCGCCTGTTCCCGCCGAAGGATCCGGATGGTGTAGACGACGTGAAACATCCAGGTGAACCCGATGATGCCGTAGAGCCAGAAACGGTCCGAAGGCGAAAAATCGAAGGCGAGCCACTCCAGGACAGACCACAGCAGGATGGCGGCGACGGTGTAGAACGGCACGAAATACGGGGAGAGCAGGATGAGGAAATTCGACCGGTTCGTCAGGATGTGTCCTCCCTCTGGCGTGATGTGGATCCGGCGCACCTCGCCGCGGCAGAGCAGGACGAAAACCGCGTGGGTCAATTCGTGGGCCGCCACGTAGCACCACATGATGAGGCGCGAACGGTGGCACAGCAGAAAGACGAGAAGAAAGGCGCCCAGACCCGCGGCAAAAAAGAAAAAAGCCGGGTGCCGGTAGAAGGCCCCGGAGCGCGCCTGCTCCCGGAAAAGAAGAAAAAACGTCTCCACGCTGACCCAGCAGAGCGGGAGGAGGAAAAGGCCGATGAGGGATTTCACAGCTGGCCGGAGACGGTCAGACCCGGCCCACGTACTTTTTGTCCTCGCTGCTGACCTTGATCCGGTCTCCCGGATTGATGAAGAGCGGCACCTGGAGGCGGAGCCCGGTTTCCACGACCGCCTCCTTGGTCGCCGCGGTGGCGGTATCCCCCTTGACCCCGGGGGCGGACTCGGTGACTTCCATCTCGATGTTGGAAGGGAAATCGATGCCGACAATCTTTCCGTCCACGTAGAGCACCTCGACCTCAATTCCATCGATGAGGAGGTCCTCGTTCCCCCCGAGCACATCCTCCTGGAGGGTGACGGTGTCGAAGGATTCGTCCATGAAATGGTAGCCACCCTGGTCGGAGTAGCTGTACTGGATCTTTCTGCGGTCGGAGGCGACGATCTCCACCTTGTCGCTGGAGGCAAAACGGATGTCCTTGGTCTTGCCCGTCTGAAAGGAGCGGATCGTGGCCATGATCAGCGCGTTGCCCTTACCCGGAGTCCGGTGTTCCACGCCGAGAACCTGTCCGGTCTCTCCTTTGTAGCTGATGCACTGTCCTCTCTTCAGGTTGGTAGCGACGATGGCGGGCATGGTGGGATTTGTGGGTCTGAAAAATGCGTCGAGTATTGTTCCATCGATCCCGCCGATGACAAGATGGATTCTGCTCGATTTGGTGGGGCAGGGGAAGGGAAAGACAGGGGGAGAGGGAAGGGCGGCGCTCTACTTTCGCGATATGCCCTCGAGCATTTTGCGGACCGCGGCGACCCGGTCCTCCTGCGACATGTCGGGGTTTTTCTGGTGCATTTCCCGCATCCTGGTAAAAAACCGGTTGCGTTGCTCCGGGCTGAGCGCGCCGATTTTCTCCCGAATGTCCGAGGGCGGTCCCCTGCGCTTACCCTTCGATGAGGAATCATCATCCTCCGACGCGGCCGGGCCCGCTCCCGGTTTGGCTTCGCCGGGCTTCAACTGCCAGTCGGCGTAGCGGACCGTCACGATCTCTCCCCCGGTCACCGAAACCTTCGCCGAGACCTTCTCCAGGTCCTCGTCGGTGTTCAGTTCCAGCATTCTCCAGCCCTGCGGGTTCGAGCTGCGGGAGACGACAAAAGTCTCCTTGGTCTCTTTGTTGAGCAGGGTGGCGACCTCCTCGTCGTCGATCCGGGCGATTCCGGTGAGGATGAGGGAATCACTCAGATTCAGAGCGCGGTTGAAGGGGGACTCGTTCATCAGCGCTTCGAACAGAGGGGGATCCACCGGTTCCGGGGCAACCGAAGGAAAGTCGTCCCCGGGGACGCTCGCCGTCGTCAGGGCAAAAAGAAAAGCGATGAGGAAAGGGCGTTCCATGGGATAGGGTAAAACCCCGGAGGAGGGACGAAGTTACGTCGTCGTCATGTCACGGAAGACGTCGGGGACAAAATCGAGATCACTGGCCTCCCGCACGGCGAGACCGATCTGGTGGCGCATCACTTCGGTCGGCACGGGACTCTGGTAATCCTTGAGGCAATCGCGCAGGCTTTCCCGGGGGCTCAGAGAGCGGGTCTTGACCAGACGGTACACCTTGATGGCGAGAGACTCGGCCGCTCCCGGCGTGACCAGGGCGGGAATCAGGGGCAGGAGATCCGGGGGACAGTTCTCCGGCAACTCCAGCTGGTGCTTGCGACAGAGCGCGCGGATCAGGAGATAGCCCTCCTCCGGTTGGTGGGCGGGGAAAAGCGGGATCTTCACATCGACGCGCCCGGGTCGTTTCAGGTCGACCTCGATGAGGTCCGGGCGGCTGGAGGCGAGGATCCAGAGGATGCGGCCGCGGTTTCGCGTGTCGCTCATCTCCTCCGCCATCATCGAGTAGACGCGGCCCGACACGCCGGAGTCCCCCGATCCCGCGTTCCGGCTGCCCAGGGCCTGGTCCGCCTCGTCGATGAACACGATACAGCGGCCCAGGGCGTGTAGCAGGCCGAAGATCTTTTCCAGGTTCCCTTCGGTGCTGCCCACCCAGCGATCCCGGAAGTTTTTCATCTTCACCACGGGCGCGCCCGCCTCGCCGGCGAGGCATTCCACCAGGTAGGTCTTTCCCGTGCCGACGGGTCCGCAGAGCAGGTAACCCATCGGCATCACCTCGAGGTCGTTCTGCCGCCACAGGGCGATGTCCTGCCGCATCCACTCCTTGATGGCGTCGTGCCCGTAGACGTCCTCGAGGGTTCGGTCCGGCTCGAGAAATTCGATTAATCCGCGGGAATCCTTTTCCACGAGTTCCTTTTTCAACTCGGCCAGGTCGTCCTCGACGAGGGGCGACCCCTCGTGCTCCCGGATTTTGAGCAGGGTTTCGATGGACCCGAGAGAAGCTCCCGCGAGGCGTTCCGCGGGGTGATTCAGGTCCTCGCGAAAACGGGACAGGGCGGTTTCGAAACGGTGGGAGAAAAACCGGAACGCCTCGGCGAGTTCCGCGGTGGCCGGCATGGGCAATTCGATGTGGGCGGCCCGGGGATTCCGCGCGAGCAGGTGATTGAGGTCGTTGACGTTTTCCGAGATGAGAAAGACGGCCAGGTTCTGCTCGAGGAAATGGGTCTCGTGGGACCAGGAGCGCACCACGGCCGCCATGGAACTCAACTGGTAATCCCGCGACTGGCGACTGACCGGGAACACCAGCTCCGCCGACTTGATGAGGATGGCGAGATGATGGTTGCGTCCCGCGACAGCCCGGTCGATCCCGGAATCTCCCGGCCGGAGGTTCCGCAGGTTGACCAGAAAGCGGATGAGGTGGTCGAGGTAGGCGACGGCCCGAGCCGGTTCGTGAGGGAGGTCGTCGGCGATGCGGAGTTTGCCGAAAAGCTCTCCCCCCGACTCCACCCGCAGTCCCGCCCCCAATCCGTAGGACAGGACCATGTCGAATTTCTTCAACTGGTGGTCGACCAGGTAATCGATCAGGTTCCCCAGCCGGGCGTGTTTCCGCTCCGATTCCGGGAGCAGGATGCGATCGTCCACGTTCCCGTGCACCACGAACTGGTTGGCCGCCCCGCAGAGGTATTGCGTCCTGATCTCTTCCGACCAATCCGGAAATGACATGAGCGGAACTTCTGCCCCGTTGGAGGGGAATTCAACTCAATCGAACCAGATCCCGAGGTATTCCCAGAGGCCCATCTGGACGTGGGCGAACCCCCGCATCCGGGGCACGAGATAGAGCGAGATCACCGGGATGGGGCGCGAGCGGAAATCCGCCGGCACCGGGGTGTATTCCAGCCCTTTCTCCTCCAGGATGCGACCCGTCCGCTCCATGTGCCATGCCGAGGTGCACAGGCCGATCCGCTTCCGTTCGGGGAACTGGGCGAGGAACTCGACGTAGGCGTCGATCTCCGAGCGGGTGTCGGTGGGTTTGGACAGGGTGACCATAGCGGACTCGGGCACCCCGAGGTCCTTCCAGATCGCCACCGCGTCCTCTGCGAGGCTGCGCTCGCCGCCGATGTCGGTGACGCTTCTCCCGCTGGCCACCAGGGTATCGACCCTGCCCTGGTGATAGAGTCGAGCGGCGGTGACGATGCGGTCGCCCGCCGTTCCGATCTGGGCGTCGCCCTCCAGATCGGTCGAAGTGCCTCCGCCCAGGACGAAGAGGAAATCCAGTGGTTCCTTCGGTTCAGCGATTCCGGCATAGGGTTGCTCCAGGGAGCGCAGCAGGACGTTGCCCACGATGGGATTGCCCGCAGCCGTGTAAAGCAGCCAGAGCAGGAGGAAGAAACCGCGTTGGATCCGGCGAAGTCCGGGCCAGAAGACGACGAAACCGAGAAGTACCCACACCAGGCCCGCCGGCAGAATGAGGAAGGCGACCGCCTTTTTCATCAACATGACGGAACCTGCGGAGAGGATGATCCCCGCGTAGAGCAGGCAGGGAACGAGCAGGGCGAGATAGGGGAGAAACCTTTTCATGGGGCAGGAGCAACGCAAAAGCCCCTTTCACCCGGACAGGATGAAAGGGGCTTTCAAACCAAGCACAAAACACCAATCAGTCTTTGAGACCGTCGGAAACTTTTCTCCTCCAACCGGAAAGCAGGTTGTCCATGTCGTCGCCAGTGCGGGCCAGTTTGCCCGACTGGTAGACCACGAGAGAGGCGGTAAAGGCATCGCTGCCCACGGCCGCCTCCGTGTCGGAAACGCGATCGGTCAGTTTTCTCAACTCGTCGGAAATCTGGCCGAGCTGGTGGTAGAGCTCCGCGTCGCGGTGAAATTCATCCACATCGAAGGACCGGGGCAGAATGCCGGGAGCCGCCTCCACGAGCGCCTGGGCCTTTTCCACGAATTCCCGTCCCGTTTTCCCCAGCCTCATCAGCGAGCGCCTCTCTTCGTCGGAAAAATCCTTGGCGAAGGAGAGCTTCCTCCTGATAACGTCGATCGCATCGTAAATCTCCTTCTTGTCCTGCTCCGTGAGGTCGGCGGAGATGTGGTTGGTAATTCCCTCTTCTTTCATCTTGGATGGTTCGTGATTGCGGTTGGGTTCTTCTGCAGCATTCGCGACGGACTCCGGTTTGACACCGTTGGAGGACTTCAGGGGGGTGGTGTCCGATGACATCTTCATGGCTCTCTTCTCTTCTTCCGTTCCGGTATCGCAGGGAGTCCGGTCGACATCCCCTTTGCCCTTTCCCAGAAAGTGAAACCCTTTCTTCTTGTCGTCTTTTTCCATGGAATCCCAGGTTTCGAGGGTACTTCACCACGAAATCGCAGTCCTGTCTACTATATTTTATATAATTTTCAAAAATAAGAGAATCGGATCCTCTCGTTCAGGTGAGACCCTTGACCGCTTCGACGAGGTGTTCCGGGGTCATGCCGAGTTCTTTCATCACGGTGGAACCTGGGGCGCTGATACCGAAGCGGTCGATGCCGAGGACGCGTCCCTGGGGTCCGACGTATTTCCACCAGAGACCCGACACGCCGGCCTCGATGGCGACCCGCCGGGTGCAGGAGGAGGGGAGCACCGCTTCCCGGTAGGAATCGTCCTGCCGGTCGAATCGCTCCATGCAGGGCATCGAGACGACGCGGACGCCGTCGCCGAGTTGCGCGGCGGCTTCCATGGCGTGGTTCAGTTCGCTGCCCGTGGCGATGAGGATGGTCTGGAGTTCGCCGGATTCTTCCCTGGCCACGTAGGCGCCGCGGAAGACGCCCTCCCGGCGGGTTTTCGCGGGAATCCCGTGCAGGGTGGCGACTTTTTGCCGGGTCAGGAGCAGGGCGGTGGGACCGTCGCGCCGCTCCATCATCGCGGCGAAGGCGCCTGCGGTCTCCTCGGGATCGCCGGGGCGGATCACGTCGAGGTTGGGAATGACCCGCAGCCCGCTCGCGGTCTCCACGGGTTGGTGGGTGGGACCGTCCTCCCCGACACCGACTGAGTCGTGGGTGAAGATGTAGCCCACGGGCAGGCCGGCCAGAGCGGCGAGACGGATCGACGGCCTGAGGTAGTCGGCGAAAACGGTGAAAGTCGCTCCGGTGGCCCGGAACACCCCGTCGTAGGCAATGCCGTTGCAGATGGCACCCATGGCGTGCTCGCGGATACCGAACCAGATGTTTCTTCCCCCGAAATCCTCGAGCCCGAAATCCGGGGAACTCTTGATGTAGTTCTTCGTCGATCCGTAGAGGTCGGCACTCCCGCTGATGAGGGAGGGCGTGGCGTCGGCCACCGCCTGGATGACCTCGCCCCCGGCTGCGCGGGTGGCGTTATGGTAGTCGGGCCCGAACTCGGGAATGAGATCCAGGAGGTTCTCCGGGACGACACCGTTGACCGCGTCGTCCAGGCGGGCGGCGAGTTCCGGGTTGGCGGTCTTCCAGCTCGCGAAAGTCTCGGTCCAGGCGCGGTATTCGGCCTCGCGCTCCTTGGCGCGGGCCTCGAAAAAGGCGCGTGTCTCCGGGGAGACGAAAAAGGTCTCATCGGGCAGGCCGAGCGCCTTCCGGGCTGCCTCGGCATACTCGGCTCCACCCTCTCCGTGGCCCTTGGCCGTTCCCGCCACTTCGGGGATGCCGCGGGCGATCTCGGTCTTGGCCTCGATCAGTTTGGGCTTTCCGTTCCGGGTGGACTTCGCCGTCATCAGGGCCCCGTAGAATTCCTCGAAATCGTGACCGTCGATCCGGATCACGTCCCAGCCCAGCGCATCGAAGCGGCGACAGGTATCGGCGCTCTGGGTTTTTTCCCCCATGGCGTCGAGAGTGACGTCATTGGAGTCGTAGATGAGGATGAGGTTGTCGAGTTTGAAATGGCCGGCGAAAGCGGCGGCTTCGGCGGCGACGCCCTCCTGGAGACAGCCGTCTCCGGCCAGGGCCACGATCGTCTGGTCGAAGATGGTGTGGTCCGGGGTGTTGAAGCGGGCCGCAGCCATCTTGGCCGAGACCGCGTAGCCGACCGCATTACCCACGCCCTGTCCGAGCGGGCCGGTGGTGGCCTCGACCCCGGGGGTTTCCCCGAACTCCGGGTGACCCGGGGTGATGCTGTGCAACTGGCGGAAATTCCGGATCTCCTCCATGGGCAGGTCGTAGCCGGCCAGATGCAGCCAGCCGTAGAGGAACATGCTGCCGTGGCCAGCGGAGAGGATGAAGCGATCGCGATTGAGCCAGCCGGGGTCGCCGGGGTGAAAACGGAGCCCGTGGCCGAAGAGCACCGCCCCCATCTCGGCGGCCCCGAGGGGCAGGCCGAGGTGCCCGGAGCTGCACGCATGGACGGCGTCGATGGCGAGACCGCGCGCCTCGGTGGCGGCACGGGAGAGGGTTGCGAAATCCAGTTGGCTCATGATCTGTGGTGTGGTTGGAGAAATTCGCCGCAATCTTTGACGCTTTTCCCCCTGGGTTCAACCCCCGCGTGGTGAGGGGGCGAAGCAAATGAGGAAAATGGCGCATGACAGAGCGGGGATTCCGGACATACTGCGGATCCTACATGGCCGAAGAAACAGAAAAACTACTCAAGATCGGACTGCCCAAGGGCAGCCTCTCCGAGCCGACCCTGGATCTGTTCGAGAAAGCGGGCTATAACATCCATGGTGCGTCCCGGTCCTACCGTCCCACGATCGACGATCCGGAGATTCAGGTCCGGTTGATCCGGGCCCAGGAGATCGGGCGCTACGTGGATCACGGGTTTCTCGACTGCGGCATCACGGGCAAGGACTGGATCGCGGAGAACGGTGCGGAAGTCGAGGTCATCTGCGATCTCCAATACAGCAGAGCGACCTCGAATCCGACGCGCTGGGTTCTCGTGGTGCCGAACGATTCGCCTTTCCAGACGGTGTACGACCTCGAGGGCAAGACCATCGCGGCGGAGGCGGTCGGCATCGTGGAGCGTTACCTCGCCGAAAAAGGGGTCAGCGCCAAGGTGGAATTCAGCTGGGGGGCGACGGAGGTCAAGGTACCGGAACTGGTGGACGCCATCGTCGACATCACCGAGACGGGATCCTCCCTCCGGGCCAACAATCTGCGCATCATCGACGTGCTCATGGAGAGTTATCCCCAGTTTATCGCCAAGCCGGAATCCTGGGCCAATCCGTGGAAGCGCGACAAGATGGAGCGTCTCGCCGTTCTGCTTCAGGGGGCCCTCGCCGCCCGCGACATGGTCGGCATCAAGATGAACGTCCCCGAAAAAAATTTGCAATCGGTGTTGGAATGCATACCTTCCCTCCGCAATCCGACCGTGTCGAAATTGGCACACGAAGATTGGGTGGCGGTGGAGACGGTCTCGGATGAACGGCAAGTCAGGGAACTGATCCCGGAACTCCGCGCGCGCGGTGCTGAAGGGATCATCGAATTTCCCTTGAACAAGGTCATCGACTGAGAAGTTGTCGCATCGCCGACCGCCGCTAACGAAAAGGTGGAATTAGATTTATGGGTTCGATCAAGAAACGCAGAAAGACAAAGATCAACAAGCACAAGCGACGGAAACGCATGAAGGCCAACCGCCACAAGAAGCGTTTGCGTTACAAGAGCTGAGAGATACTTTCACCGAATGGAAAAGGGGCCGCGTGGATTTTTTGCTGGGTTCGCGCCACGGCTCCCTTCTTTTTCCTGTAGCTCCGCTGATCAAGTGCGACTCCCTGCGCTGGCCTTTCGGCGGAGTTTGGTCTGGCACATCGCGATGGCGTGTTTGGCGCTCGCATGCATCGCGGGTTCGGGAATGGTGCGCGCTTCCTCTCTGGAAGATTTCGCTCAGCCCTACGTCGACCAGTATTTCGCCCCCCCTGAGGAGATGCGGCTCTCGGTGGAGGGGGAGTCCCGCGCCGAGGCCCTGGCGCATTTCTCCGTGGGACGGATGCAGGAAAATCGGGGGCAGACGGCAAAGGCGGTGGAGTCCTACCTCCGCGTCCTGGAATTGCAGCCGGGAAATCTCTCGCTGGCGCGAAAGTGCGCCTACCTGCTGGCCCGTTCGGGCAATCAGGTCCGGGCCCGCGAATTGCTGGAGAATGCGCTGAAGGAGAATCCGGACCGGGCGATGCCCTTCATCATGCTCTCGGAGTTTCTTTCCACCTATCACTCCAACGATCAGGACAACAAGGACCGCTCCCTCGACCTGGCGCGACAGGCCGTGCAAAAGTTCCCCCGGAACGCCGTCACCTACGAGCACCTCGTCAAGATGTTCCTGGTGGGGGATCGGCGCGAGGAGGCCCGAGAGTTGCTCGGTGCCGCGCTGGAGACGGCAAACGCCGACGCGGAATTCTGGCTGCGACTCGGCAAGGTGGCGGGTCGGGTCTGGCCGCTGCGTCTCGGCGTGGAAGGTGGAGACCGGTCCCTGGGGATTTTGAATCGATTTTACGTCAAGGCCACCGAGCATGCCGGGGAGGACGACTCGGTCCGGGAGCGCTCCGCCGACTTTTTTCTCACCACGCGGCAATATGACCGGGCGGAGGGAATCTACCGCAAACTGATCGAGCGCCGGACGGACCGGCTGGATTTGCGCAAGAAGCTCGCCCGGGTCTATGCCGCTTCGGGAGACGACGACGCCTATCTGGAGACCCTGCTCGGTATCGTGGAGATCGACCGCGGGGACGTGGCCACCCACCGCGAAATCGCCGAGAGTTACGAGCAGGCGGGAGACATCCCGAATGCGGTGAAGCACCGCAAGATCGCGCTCGATGTGGGCAAGGGCACGGCGGGGGAATACGAGGCGCTCGCCGAGATGATGGTGAACTCGGAGATGAACGATGAGGCCATCGATTTTCTCGATGAAGCGGCTTATCTCTTTCCCGAGAACCCCTATTTTCACTGGCTCATCACCTTTCCCCTGCGGCGGCTCGATCGGTACGAGGAGGCCGCCGAGTATTTTGAGTCCTGCGAAAAGATCGCCGGGGAGCATCGCCCCCAGATGTTGAACGAGCGGTTCTATTTTCAGTTCGGCGCTACCGTGGAACGGGCCGGCGACATCGATCGGGCGGCCCGTCTCTTTCAGAAGACGATCGGGCTGATCGGTCGGAAAGACCCGGACCAGGAGCAGAGGGAATTCACCGCCCAGGTGTACAATTACCTCGGTTACATGTGGATCGAGAACGACATGAACATCGACGAGGCGGGAGAGTTGATCAAGACGGCCGTCGATCTCGATCCGGAAAACGGCGCCATCGCCGACAGCCTCGGTTGGTTCTACTTCAAGAAAGGCCGTTATGTCGAGGCCATGGAGGAGTTGATGCGATCGGAGACCCTGATCGAGGAACCTGATGCCGTCATCTTCGACCACATCGGCCAGACGTACCATGCCCTGGGAAACCTCGAGAAAGCGGTGGAATACATGGAAAAGGCCGTCGAGCTGGAACCGGACAAGGCGGAGTATGGCAAGAGGCTGGCCCAGTACCGGAACCAACTGGCCGGAGATGCTTCTCCCCAACCAGAACAGACTGACATCGGGCAATGACGAATCGGAAAATCCTCTCACTTCTCTTTGCGTTTCTAGGTGCGGCGACCATCCTGGCAGCCCAGGAAGCGGTGGATCCCGGAGCCGAGGCGATCGATCGCGAGGCGGTGCTGGAGGAGATTGCGGAATTGGAGGCACGGCTCACCGCGGAGGACACGGATCCTGCGGAACTCCATCTCATCGAAAAGCAGATCGCCCGGAATTATCTGGCGATCAATGACTTCGCCGAGGCCGCCAGGCGGATGGAACGATCCATCAGCCTCCAGGAGGAACCCCCGGTGAACGAATTCCTTGCCATCGGGCAGCTCCTCATCGACCAGGACAAGGCCAAACGGGCAGTCCGCTTCCTCCGCCAGGGGCAGAGGCTCCACCCCGACTCCCTGGACCTCGCTTTCCTGCTGACCTATCCCCTCTCTGAACTGGAGAAATGGGAAGAGGCGGTGAAACAGTATGAGAAGATCGAGGCGCTCACCGGGGACCTGCCCCAGGGTTTGAACGACATCTTCTATTTCCGATACGGGGCCGCCTCGGAACGTTCCGGGAAGATCGATCAGGCCGCCCAGTTGTTCCAGAAGTCCCTGGAACGCATCCCCGAGTCACCGGAGAAAGACGAACTCCGGGCCACCGTGCTCAACTATCTCGGCTACATGTGGCTGGAGAACGACATGAACATCGATGTGGCGGGCGAACTGATCAAGCGGGCGGTCACGCTCGAGCCGGACTCCGGGGCCATCGCCGACAGTCTGGGATGGTACTATTTCAAGAAAGGGAGATACATCGAGGCGATGAACGAGCTGGTCCGCGCCGAGACCCTGATGGAGGAGGATGATGCGGTCGTCATGGACCACATCGCCCAGACCTACTACCAGATCGGCAAGGTGGACCGGGCGATCGAGTACATGGAAAGGGCCCTGGCAGTCGATCCCGAGAACGAGGAGTTGCAGAAGCGTCTCGAGGACTACCGGGCCGAATGATCATTGCCTGGCGCCGTGCAGGCCCAGCGCCGTCGACGGGGAGGTGCTACAGGTCCATCCCGAACCGTCGCAGAACCACGGCCATGCCGGCGTAGAGGATCATGGTGACGACGCAGCAGGTAGCGATCGAGGGCCAGAAGGTGATTCCCTTTTTCAACAGCCAGGGGAACAGCAGGAACATGGGCAGGCTGGGCAGGACGAACCAGAAGACTCCCGTGGAGTGTGCTGCCAGTTTCGCCACCTCGGCCTGGCGGTCGTTCCGGAGATCGAAGTGAATCCAGAACAGGGTGATCAGGGACACGAGCGGGAGCGAAGCGATCAGGCTTCCCAGAAAAGGCCGGCTTTTGCTCACCACGATGTCGTTGACGATGTAGATGAGCAGGGCGGAAACGATCAGTTTGACCAGAGTGAGCATGGTATTGATTACCTCACTTGCCGGCCCTTGCCAAACGCGGTTGCGCCCTTGCCGCCTCGCCGATCGGCATTCATTGATTCGGCATGAAGCTTATCTTTGCTCTGCTCTCGATGATGCTGGCGTCCGGTGTTCTCCTCGCCCAGCAGGAGGAGTTGCCCGTTGCCATGCGGGACCTGTTCAACGGAAAAAACCTCGAAGGATGGGTGAAGAGGGGAGGAGACGCCATGTACCGGGTGGAAGACGGAGTCATCGTCGGCTCCACCGTGCCCAAGACGCCCAACACCTTCCTCTGCACGGAGGAGGAATACGGAGATTTCGTGTTGGAACTGGAGTTCCGGGTTGATCCCCGTCTCAACAGCGGCGTGCAGATCCGGTCGCTGAGCGATCCTGACTACAAGGAGGGACGGGTCTACGGGTATCAGGTCGAGATCGATCCCTCGGACCGGGCCTGGACCGGCGGAATCTACGACGAGGCGAGGCGGGGCTGGCTGTCCCCTCTCTCCGCCAACCCGAAGGCGCGGCTGGCCTTTCGACAGGGGGAATGGAACCGTTTTCGAGTCGTTGCGCTGGGCCCCCGAATTCGCACCTATATCAACGGAGTGCCCGCCGCCGAGCTGGAGGATTCCGAGACGGATCGCGGTTTTATCGCCCTCCAGGTCCATGGTGTCGGAAACCTCGAAGAGCCACTCGAGGTCCGGTTCCGTGGGGTCCGGCTGGCTGACCTGACCGATACGGACCTGTCCCTGGAGGAGCTGACCCCCGGGTGGTCCGGGGTGGTCTGGCGGCCGGTCGAGGCGACCGGGCCCCTGGTAGTCGATGACGCCGCCTGGAAGACCCTGGGTGAGGGGTTCCAGTTCACCGAAGGGCCGGCCGTATCCCCCGAGGGACGTATCTTTTTCAACGATATTCCCAACGAGCGGACCCACATCTTCGATCCGGGATCGGGCGAGATTTCGGTCTTTCGGGAGGAGACAGGGCGAGCCAATGGTCTCTTTTTCGCCCCGACGGGTGCTCTGCTGGCCTGCGAGGGCGGTAATCGGAGGGTGACCCGCACCGTCGGAGACGAGGTCAAGGTGGTGGCCCGGGAATCCGAGGGCAAAAAGCTGAACAGCCCGAACGACCTGGTGCTGGACGGTTTCGGCGGCTTCTATTTCACCGATCCGCGCTACGGGCAGCGGGATGATATGGAGATGGAAGTCGAGGGGGTCTATTACGTGGATCGGAGGGGCAAACTGACCCGGGTGGCCGACGATCTGACGAAGCCCAATGGAATCATCATGCGCCCGGACGGCTCCGTCCTCTATGTCGCCGACCCCGGTGCGGAGACGATCTGGGTCTACGATGTCGCAGGTCCCGGAGAGATTGCCAACCGGCGTCGCTTCGCTCCCGTGGGAAGCGATGGGATGACGATCGATGAGCGGGGAAATGTCTACTGCACCTGGAAAGGGGAGGTGATTGTCTTTTCCCCGGAGGGCCAGGAACTGCTGCGGATGGCCCCGCCGGAAGCGCCGGCGAACTGTCTGCTGGTGGGCAACATCCTCTACGTCACCGCGCGGAAGGGGTTTTACTCCACCGAGATGCTCGTGTCGGCACCCTATTGAGCAGGCCCGGTGCTGAGGCGGTGCCGGTAAGGACAACCGCCAGTCCACCTGCGGCGGTCCCCGGCGGGGGGGGGACCGCTCGCGGCGGAAATCCCCTGGTCCTAGGAGAAGAGGGCGCGTATGGGCTCGCCCTTGTGCGCCACGGTGAAGGGACGCTTGCTCGGGCTGAAGTGAATCTCATCGAGCGGCAGCCCCAGGGCAAAGCCGATCGTCGCATTGATGTCCGAGGCTTCGACGATGTTTTCCACGACGTTCTCCCCGGTCTCGTCGGTCTTGCCGTAGGTCTGACCTCCCCGGATACCTCCTCCAGCCAGCACTGCGGAAAAGGCCTTGGGGTAGTGATCCCGGCCCGCATTTTGATTGATCCGCGGCGTGCGGCCGAATTCGGATGTCAGCACGATCAGCGTGTCATCGAGCAGACCCCGCACCTCGAGGTCGGCGATCAGGGCGGACATTGCGGTATCCAGGATGTTGCAGCGCTCGGGCACGCGAACGAAGTTCCCCTGGTGGGTGTCCCATCCGCCCAGGGTCACCTCAATAAAGCGCACACCGCTCTCGGCAAGACGGCGGGCGAGCAGGCAGCCCTGCCCGAAGCGGTCGTCACCGTAGCGTTCCCTCACTTCGGTCGGTTCTTTCGAGAGATCGAAAGCCTCCAGGTCAGGGCTGTCCATGAGACGAACCGCGTCGTCGTACATCGCGGTGTAGGCGCGCACGTTTTTCATCCCGTAGGTCTCGCGGAAGCCGCGGCCCAGTTGGTCCGACAGGCCCAGACGATAGGAGAAATCATCCCGGTTCACCCGGTTTTCCACGTTCTGCAGGCCCTTGCTCGGGTCGCCGATGGCCACCGGGTTGTAGCGGGAATCAAAGAAGCCAGCCCCGGGGTGACGGCTGCCCCCGCCGATGAGGACGTTGGCCGGGAGGCTGATATTGTCCTTTCCGTCCATCTTCACCAGCCAGGCACCCATGGCGGGGTGCTTGATCGTGCCGCGCATTTCGTAACTGGTGTGCATCAGGTAGTTGGCCTGCTCGTGCGCACCCGTCTTTGAGGAAAGAGAATTGACGATCCCCAAGTGGTGACCGTGGCGGGCCAGTTTGGGCAGGTATTCGCTGATCTGGATACCGTCGGCAGAAGTCGGGATGGTCTTGGTGGGGCCCTGGGTTTCGGCTCCCGGCTTCATGTCGAAGGTGTCGAGGTGGCTCATACCCCCACTCATGTAGAGGTAGATAACCCGCTTTGCCGTGGCGATCTGGCGGGCCGCTGAGGCGTTCTTGCCCGCCGCGAGGAGGGAGCTACCGGGGAGCAGCCCCACCCCGAGAAAGGTGGAAGCAGCGCCCTGAGCAAAGCGGCGGCGGGTCAGTTCGCAGGATTGATGAAGGAGGCTTTTCATGACGACGTTGGGGTGAGAAACGAGATTATTTGATGAACAGAAATTCCTGGGTGTTGAGCAAGGCAAAGGCGAGGTCGACGAAAATCTTTTCTCCCCGCTCGTTCGCACCGCTCTGGAGAATCTCCCACTCCTCGGCGCTCGGTCGGCGGTTGAGCATGCTCAGGTAGATCATCTCGATCCGCTCCCGCTTTCCTTCCTCGGCGAGAACCGCGCGACTGATCACGGAATTCGGATTGACCACGGTCTGGAAGATGTTGCCATTCAGCAGAGTCAGCGCCTGGGGCACGCTCGCCGAGGTCTCCGCGTTCTCGATGGTCTCCCGATCGGACTGGCCGAACTGGCGGAGAAAATGTCCGGGAGGCGCCGGGGACGAGAGGTGTGCCGCGCGAATGAAATTGGACGCGACGCTCTGCCGGTAGCGGGCATATTCACGGCGCTCCTTGGCTTCGGTGATGCCGAGCCCGTCCATCTCCTGCTCCAGCATCTCCCTTTCCTTTTTCGCGATCCAGGCGGACATCTCGCGGGGCGGACGGCCGTTGGAGCTCATCTGGCTCGCGTCCACCTTCATCGCCATGGTCTCGCCCTCCGGCAGACACACCTCGATGAGCTGCGGCTTCATCTTTTTCAGGGCGGGCGCATAGATGGAGTTGTGCACCTCGTCGCGGATGGACTGGCGGAGACGGTTGGTCTCCCGGCTGATGCGACGGACCTCCTCGCTGTTGCTCTTCTCCCGGGCTTCGGTCAGTTCCTTCTGCAGCTTGGCCAGTTGCTTTTGCTGTTCGTCCTGAAGCTCGACGATTTCGAGAGCTTTTCGCATCAGCTGGTCCTCCGGAATTCGCTCGATCGCCTCGGTCATCAATCCGCTGAACAGCATACTCATCTGGGCCTCCTGTTCCTGCTTCCAGTTGCCCTTTTCGGGATCGGGATTGACCAGCGTGACGATGGAATCCCAGATCTGCTCAGCGCTCATCCTGCGGGCCACCGGCCCCGTGAAGGCGTAGGTCGCCGGGAT
Organism: uncultured Akkermansia sp.; assembly: GCA_964562825.1. Lineage (GTDB taxonomy): Bacteria > Verrucomicrobiota > Verrucomicrobiia > Verrucomicrobiales > DEV007 > Arctic95D-9. The sequence goes on along the minus strand of CAZLUZ010000029.1, from coordinate 3,783 downwards.
CCCCGTCTCGCAGGTCCCCGCCTCCCTCTGGTAGGCCCGGGTCAGAAGCAGCATGCGCTGGAAACGCTTCAGATCGTAGTCCCGATCCCGCATCGCCTCCTCGAGGTAGGTCATCAGTTCCGGAATCGCCGGGGTGGTGTAATCGGTGAATTCGTCGACCGGTTCGATGAGACCGAGGCCGAAGATTTTCTTCCACATCCGGTTGGCGATCACCGAGGTGAAACGCGGGTTGTCCCGGGATGTCATCCATTCGGCATACTTCTCGATGCGTTCCTCGGGAGCCGAGATCTCGGGTTGCTCGCCGAACATCACGTGCTCGGCAATTTTTTCCTTCGGCTTGGCGTCATCGTACTGGTAATCGTGGGGCAGTTGCGGGAGACGGGCCGGTTCGTAGGCCAGGTTCACCATATTGCGCAGAGGCCTCCCGATCTCCTGAAAAGCGCGTTGCACCTTTCTGCGCTCCACGGCGGACAGTTCCTTGTCCCGCTGCATCTTGCGGAGGACATCGCGCGCCTTGCCCTGGTCTTGGCTCCGGGTGTTCATCCCATAGCTGAAAGCGGCCATGTGGTAAAAATCCATCTGGGTCCACTTGTCGAAGGGGTGATTGTGGCACTGGGCGCACTCGAGGCGGGTTCCCAGGAAGATGCGAACCGTGTTGGCCATGTGGTCGAGGGGCATGCCCCGGTCGCGGTAGTAGTAGCCCACCGCGCCGTTTTCGTAGGAGGCCCCCTCCGCGGCGACCAGCGAGCGGACGAACTCGTCGTAGGGTTGATTCTCCCGGATCGACTCCCTGACGAAGTCGATGTAGGCGGGAACCACCTGCTGACCGCCACCCTGCTGGGAATGGATGCGCAGGATGTCCGCCCAGAAGTTGAACTGGTGGTTGATGTAACCCTCGGATTCGAGAAGGGAATCGATCAGCCGGGCTCTCTTGTCCTCTGCCGAGTCCCGGAGAAAATCCCGCGTTTCTGCGCCTGTGGGAATCCTTCCCGCGACATCCAGATAGGCGCGACGGACGAAGGTGGCGTCGTCCACGAGGGGAGCTGCCTCGACCTCCATCGACTGCCAGTGGCGAGAGAGAATCTCGTCGATTTTCTTCGCGGATTGGAGGTCCGGATTCGCCAGACCCGAGGAGACGAAACAGGAGAGCAGACAAAGGTAAAAAGTGGATTTCATGGCGGTTTGGTCGGCTTTGTTGGAGGTGAGAAGGCCGATAGGGATGATACTGTCCGGGGGAAAAGATACAATAGGGTGCCCGCGACGTAATCGCGTTGACGCGAATCGGGCAACGCGACTGCGCCCCCGCGTTGGCGGGCGGGGCCTCACCGGCTGAACCGGTAGCCATTCGTGATCGGTCTACCCGAGATCCAGTCCCAGTTCCGGAATTCCACGGTCTCGCCCGCCTGGGTGTCGCGAATATAGATCTGGTGGTTCTTCCGGTAAACGCTGGTCGCGTGGATCAGGGAGATGTCGCTGTCCGTGTTCTCGAACATGGGAAGGGATTCGTCGTCTACCGGGTGAACCGGATACATGAGTCCGCCGAGCAGTTCCGTCCGGGCTCCGCCGCGATTGACGATCTTTGTGCTCAGGTATTCCGTTTTCATGCCGAGCACCCAGAACCGTCCGCCGTCATTCACGATTTCGGGGATGCCGCGGGTTTCCGGATTGAGCTGCCGGGCCCAGATCCGCTGGTGTCTGCCGAAGCGAAAGCGGCCTCCGGCGTTCTCGATGAAGAGATCGCCGCACTCCTCGGATGCGGTGATGTGACCGTAGCCGCAATGCCGGATCACCAGGTCGGCCGGTGAGCGGTGGCGGTAGTGGGCGATGTGGAGCATTTCGACGTGGAGTTCCCCTGTTTTTTCCCCCAGCACCACCGCGGGTCCTTCTCCAGCTTCCTCGCGGTCCTGGCCGTTGCCGATGGCGGTGTCCGGAGAACCCCCGACAAGGTGGCGCACCGCGCCGCGAACCTCGATATCGCTGTCGATGCGGTATTTCTCTCCGTGCGGGAAAAACACCACCGGACTTCCCGAATCGATCGCCGACTGGATGGCGGCGGACCAGTCGCCTGCCTCGACCTGATCCTGGAAGTCGCGAACGTCGACCCACTGGGAGACCGGGGGACGCGGCCGTAAGGGGGTCTGCCTGATGGGCAGCTTGAGGGACCCTTTTTCCGTCTGGGGAAAGGACGCTCGCTCCGGACCGGTGAGGTATTCCTCGACGAATGTGGACGCCACGCGCCGGGTCTCCTCTTCCCCGATTTCGTCGAAGACCGACTCGCCATAGCCCCCGACCCGCACATTTCTGAGGTAGAGCGACGCGCCCGATGATCGGATCGCGGTTTCGGTGGGGGAGCCACCGGTCAGATCACTGTTGAGGAGCACGACGAGGCCGCCGTTCTCATTGAGCACGGCGGGAACCGTGTTGACCGAGGTCACGTTCTCCAGGGAAAGAGCGTTGCCCCGATTTCGGATGGCGATCTCGCCCTGGTTTCGCAACTGGATGCCGGAGAAAACGACACCGTATTCGCGGCTGGAGACGTCGATGCCGTGGCGAAATCCGTCCACGGTGACATTCTTGATCAGGCAGGGTCCGGGCCAGGGGCGTTTCAGATCCAGGCCGACTTCCCCGCTGCCGTCGCCGGAGATCAGATCGATGTTCTCGACGCAACCGACATTGTTGCAGTGAAAATCGAGAGCCACCGCCCCGTGATTTCCCCGACCCGTGTGGATGGAGAAGTCGAAGAGGTAATTGCCGATGACGTTGCCGGCGCGGTGTTTTTTGGTGCGGCCGGTGTGAGGCCAGTCGTAACCCGTCGCGAACACGGCGCGGGGCTTCCCCGCGGTACGGAAGGCCGGGGCATGATCGTCGATGACGAAACGAGTTTTCCCCCGGCCTGCGCCACGAACCACCATGAAGCGGCTGAAGCGAATCGTGTCGGTCAGTCGGTAGGTGCCCTCGGGAAAATAGACCGTGACGTAGTCGATGGGAACGCGGTTTTCGTTCTCCTGAAAAGCCCGGCGAATCGCCGCGGTATCGTCGTGCTTGCCATCGCCCACGGCGCCATAGTGCAGCCTGACGTCGATGTGACCGTAGGTGGCGGGGAGAGTAGGTTCGGGTTCCTGATCGAACCGTACGCCGGACAGCTCTTCCGTGGTGGCGCGGAGAAACTCCTCCGGCGGCAACACTCCCCGGCTCAGGCGCGGGGCGGCGATCTGGCCGTCGAAGGAGAGCGTCTGCTGGGGAGAAGCTCCGATGTGCACGACCGGAGCCCTCTCCCGACCGAAGTCGGACAGAGTTGCCTTTCCCTGGAGGCGGTAGTCGAGGTAGAAGGCCGCCTCCCCCGAGGCGGGATCGAAGGTGAGGGCGAGATGCCGCCAGGGAGATGCCCGGCGCACCATCGAAATGTCTCCGTAGCGATGCCGTCCCATCTCGACCGGTGGTTGTTCGCCAGAACGGTAGCGGCAGGTCCACCAGTTGTAGCTGTGGCCGCCGGGGTTGCGATAGATGCCGGCGAAAAGGTGGGATGTGTCCGTGCCGACTTGGATGACCGGGAGGTGATCCCGAGCTCGGGTCTCCAGGTTCTCCACGGGCTGCGCAAAGGCTTCGACCGTCCAGCCCTGTCGGGGATCCACGTCCTGCCAGGCGAGAGATCGGGGGAAGGATGCCACCGGCTCGGGAAAGGGTCGCGAAAGGCCCGTCGCGGGATCGTAGAGGTGGGGGCCGGGGAGAGCCCGGGCGGTCGGGGGCGGGGTCAAGCCGAGACAGGCGAGCAGAGCACAGAGG
>CAZLUZ010000028.1:0-34687 GCA_964562825.1 uncultured Akkermansia sp. | reverse complement strand
CTTCGTGCAGCCCTGCGCCACGCACTGCTCGACGTGGTACCGGATGCAGTCGTCACAACGCAGCACGCACCACGCCACCAGACCGAGCAGTTCACGCGTCCGCACGTCACGACGCCCCACCACCAACACGACCACCACCACCACGAGGATTCCACCGCCTCGAGCCTGGCTTTCGCCCTGATCATCCTGCTCGTTCCCATGCTCGCATCGGCCCGGTTGTCCCAGGACCGTTTCAGCCGGGAATACAAGGCGAAATGGATGCAGATCGAGCTGGACATGCAGCGGATGCGCCAGCGAAAGGCGGCGGAGGCCCGCCAGCAGATGGCGGCCACGGAGAATCCCTATGCCGATCCCGCCGGGGACGGAGCGGGCGCCACCACCGCGGAGGCGGGCGAGGCGTGGGGCGAATTCACCCTCGAGGACCTGAAGAAAATGGTTCCCCAGAATGAGGACGGCGCTTTCCTCCTCGACGTGCCCCAGATCTTCTACACCGCCGGGGACGAGGAGTTGATGCGGGTCATGGAGGGAATCCCCGTGGAAACCACCGCCCAGGTCATCGGCGAAACGGTGGCAGGCGCACCCGCCAACCGGCTGCGGGCCTACCGTCTCCTCATCGAATGCTGCGCTGCAGACGCCCGTCCGCTCTCCATCCCCATCGATTTCGCCGAGGCGGTTCCGCCCTACGAGGAGATGGGCTGGTACAAACTGGAGGGGCGTCTCCACTTTCAAGAGGAAGCCACCCACGAATACACCCCGGTCCTCCAGATCCGAACCTTCGAGTCGACTCCGGAACCGGCGGACTGGATGGCGATTTACTGACGCAGACGCCGGACGCGCAACTCAGAGCCGGAGCGGGTTGAACGGCGAGTCGGGCACCCGGCCACTCGCCTTGCGCTGGAGCGACGCGCGGAGTTCCCGCATCACCGCGCGATTCTCCTCGGACGGGTCGATGGCGAGGTTGCGAAACTCTCCCGGGTCCGAGTGATAGTCGTAAAGTTCGATGCCCTGGTCGCCCTCCCCCCACTCGGTGTATCTCCAGCGCGGGGTTCGGATGCTGCGCCCCATGACCGGGTGGGCCAGTCGATGATCGGCCGGCCGGAGGATCTGGGTGACGGCGGATTCCTCGTCCCACGGCCGCAGGGGATCTTCGAGCAGGGGCACCAGGCTGCGTCCCGCACAGCTGGCCGGAACCGGCATCCCCGCGGCTTCGAGGACGGTGGGGTAGATGTCGACAAATTCCACCACCCGCCGGCAGACCGAACCCTGGCCCGCCACACCGGGAACCCGGATGACCAGCGGGGCGAGGCAGGACCGCTCGAAGAGGGTGCGTTTCTGCCAGACTCCACCGTGCTCGCCCAGATGATAGCCATGGTCGCTCCACAGAACCACAATCGTTTCGTCGCTCAGGTTCAGCCGGTCGAGCGCCGCCAGGATCCGTCCCACCTGCGCGTCGACGAAAGACACCGTGGCGTAGTAGGCCCGCATCGCGCCGAGCAGGACAGGCCGCTCCAACCCGTAGTGCGGGACCGGATTGTTATGGGCAAATGCCGCCACCGGAATATCCTCGCGATCGTCTCGGGGGGCGAAAGGCAGCTCGAACCGTTCCACGGGGTAGAGATCGAAATACCGCCGGGGCGCGACGAAAGGGGTGTGGGGCCGGAAAAACCCGACTCCGAGAAAAAACGGTTCGTCGCCGTTCTCCTCCAGCCAGCGGATCGCCTCGTTCGCGATCATCCCGTCGGTCTGTTCCTCGTCGGCGCCCTCCGCCTCCAGCCAGCTCAGAGCGGCGCTGATCTTTCGGTGGGGCTCCGCGTTGAAGATGCGATTCTCCTCCCGCTTGTCGCGACCCGAGGGATTGATGGTCTCCTCCCACGAGGGCGGGTCGTCGAAGCCGTCGGTTCCGATCGAAGCGGGCACGTTGTAGTGGTAGATCTTGCCCACCCGCGCGGTGCGGTGTCCCGCCCGGCGAAAATGTTGCGGCAGCGTCACCGCTTCGGGCTTCTCCTCGCGGAAATGCCGGTCGAGATCGAAGACCCGGATCTCATCCGGGCGCAGCCCGGTCATCACCGAAGCTCGGGAGGGATTGCACAGGGGAATCTGATTGTAGGCGTGACGAAAGACGACTCCGGTCGCGGCGAGCCGGTCGATATGCGGCGTGATCGCCAAGGGATCGCCATAGCAGCCGAGCGTCGGCCCCAGATCGTCCACCGCGACGAAGAGGACGTTCTTTCCCGCCCCCGGCGCCGACGGCGCCAAGCAGACCAAGGCGGCCAGGGCGAAGACCGGAACCCCGGGGAAACCAAAACGAGCCGTCGCCGGGGTCATCAGGATTCTCCCACGAAATGCTGAAACTCGGGGTGATCCAGGATGACCTCGAGAATGTCCTGAAGCACCTTCACCGGGATCTGGCTGGCGTTGATCTCCGCCCGTCGTTCGCCATAGAAGTCGAGCAGGTTCCTCGTTTCCTCCTCGTAGAGACGGATCCGGTTCCGGATGGCATCCTCGTTGGCATCGTCGAGCCGCCCGCTCTTGATGGCTCGCTTGCGGATTCGCGTGACCAGTTCCTCGCGATCGGGGCAGGAGAGATGGAAGAGCTGCAGGACGTCGACATGTTCCTCGAGAAGCCTGGCCTGTTCCACACTCCGCGGCACCCCATCGAGAATCAGGATGTCGATGTCCGGCTTGAACATGTGCAGGGTGGCGCGGGCGTCGACCTGCTCCCGAAAAAACCGCATGGTCAATTCGTCGGGCACGAGATCGCCTCTGCGGCTGTATTTGATGAACTCCTGCCCGATCTCGGTTCGCGTATCCATGGAGCGAAAGGCGTCTCCCATGGAGAAATGATAAAACCGCGGGATCGATCCGAGTATCGTGCCCTGAGTCCCCTTACCGGAGCCGGGAGCCCCCAGAAGAATGAAGGATTTGTATCGCCCGCCGTTCTGGTCCATGGGAAGAAAACCCCAATTAAGATTCAGCTGTCGTATTTTCAACAATCCATTACCCTCCCCGTTCCAAACGCCGGTCTCACGATGCTCTTCAGTCCCTTTATCGCCCTGAGATACCTCAAACCGAAACGGACCTTCGTTTCGATCATCACGGTGATTTCCATTCTCGGTGTCTGCCTCGGCGTCTGGCTCCTCACCGTGGTCATCGCCGTGTTCTCCGGCTACGGAGAGAAGATCAAGGAAAACATCCTCGGCTTCGAGCCGCACCTCGAGATTCGCGCCGGGGGATACATCGACGATTTTGTCCCCTTCCTGGAGAAACTCGACCGCATCGAGGGGGTGACCTGGCGAACTCCGTTCGTCTGGGGCAACATCATCATGGATTACCAGGGGATGCGTCTCGCCCCGGTGATCCGGGCCATCGTGCCCCCGGATCCGGAGAGCGAACCCGAGGAATACGGGCGCCTCCAGGCCAAGATCGCGATGAGGGACAACCCCGCCTACGACCCCGAAACGGCGCCCGACGAGCCCGAGCAGGTGCCCGCGGGCAAGTTCCACCTCGACCCCTACACCGCCGTGGTCGGCGACGCCATGGCCGAGAGCATGGGTATCGACGTGGGCAGCAAACTCCTTCTCTACTCTCCGAAAGACGTGAATTCCATCATGGCCGCGCTCGACGACATCAAGAGCGACGACGAAAACACCCGGAAAGCCGCCGTGGCCGATGTGGAGAAGTTGACCGTGCCCCAGGAGGTCACCGTCTCGGGGCTCTTCGACTCGGGAAACTACGAGGTCGACGCGAACCTGATCTTCCTCCACCTGGAGACGGGACAGATCCTCTACAACTTCGATCTGGAGGAATCTCACGGCATCGCCATCCGCACCGACGACGCCTTCAAGGCCGCCGATTACAAGGACCGTTTGCTCGTGGAACTGGGTCTCGGCTCTCTGCAGACCGTCGACATCCCCGTGTTCCGCACCGCCGCCACCCACGTTCTCCGTTCGCCCCTCTTCCTCGGCACCCTCGCCTTCCTCGTTCTCGCCGCGGCGGGTATTGCCCTGGGCTTCAAAAGCCGGAAACCCTGGGGCTGGTACTTCGCCCTCGTGGGAATCGCCGCCCTCGTCCTCGCTTTCTTCTGTTGGCGGGTCTTCTCGGAAATCAACGACGGCAGGACCTTCGTCATCCAAACCGGGGGGGAACCCTACCAGCTGCTTACCTGGATGAAGATCCACAAGCTGATCTTCGACGCCATCGCCACCGAACGGCAGGCGATGTATCTCATCCTCTTCATCATCATGATCGTGAGCGGATTCTGCATCATGAACACGATGATCACGGTGACCTTTCAGAAACGTTCCGAGATCGGACTGATGAAGGCTCTCGGCGCCCGGGAGAGCCAGATCGCCTGGCTCTTCCTCTTCCAGGGCATGTTTGTCGCCTTCATCGGAGTCATCGCCGGTCTCGGCCTCGCCCAGCTCACCATCTGGCAACGCAACAACATCGCCTCGGCCATCGGAAACGCCTTCGGCGTCGACCTCTTCTCCGAGGAAATCTACAAGGTGGACGGCGGACTCCCCGCGGTGCAGACCTGGGCGGACCTGACCATCATCTCCATCGGTGCCTTCATCGCCTGCACGCTCGCGGCGCTGATTCCGGCCCTGATCGCCGCAAACCTGCAACCGGCCAAAGCCTTGCGCAGCGAGTGATTTCGCGCCACGGTGATTTCCGCTCCAAGCAGTGCTCCCATGGTCTACTACGTGGCTCTGGCCGGTGAGAAAGTCGGCCCCCTGACCCAATTCCGGCTCGCGGAAATGTTGCGCGACGGCGAATTGACCGCCGAGCACAAAGTCTGGCACCGCGGGCTCGAAGGGTGGCGGCGGCTGGGTGACGTGCCCTCTCTCGTCCCTCTGTTGGAGATATCCCCGCCGAGAGAAGCCTCCGGAAATGCCCTCTACCCCGGGGCCGGGAGGAATGGAGCCGAAATGGTGCCGGCAAGCACCTCGGCGAAACCTCCACCGATCCCGAAACCGACCCCGGATGCCGCGAAACCCCGCCCCATCACTCGATTCTGGGCGCGATACTTCGACTATTCGCTGGTCGCGGTGATCGTCATCCTCTTTTCCGACATCACCATCCCCAGGGTGGAGCCAGGGATTTCCCTGAGCGAGTTTTACCGATCCTACGGGGAGTTGTATGCCACCGAAGAAATGTTACAGCTCGGACGGCGCCTCTTTTACGCCTTGATCGGATGGCACCTCCTCGAGGGCGTGCTCCTCGCGTTATTCGGCACCACCCCGGGAAAGGCCCTCTTTGGCATGCGCGTCACCGCGGAGGACGGCTCCGCCGTTGCTCCTGTGGTCGGAATCGCTCGCGGTTTTCTTGTTTTTCTTCTGGGTGTGGGCATGACCATCAGCTGGATCATGATCCTGGCCATGGGTATCTCTCTTTTTCGGCTTATGTCCCGGGGACAGACTGTGTGGGATCAGATGCTGCGCCTGCGTCCCCATCACACTCCCCTGAGCTTGACAAGAATTCTTCTAGCAATCGGGGCGTTTTTCGCGTTACTGATGTTACAATTTCTTAAAATTCAATGAGTCGATACTGCTCCATCGTTCTCCACGCCCATGTTCCCTGGGTCCGGAATCCGGGGCCGGAGAAATGTCTCGAAGAGGATTGGCTCTTCGGAGCCATCGTGGAATGCTACGTGCCACTCCTCGAGATGCTCTACCGTCTCCGCGAAGACGAGGTTCCCTGGAAGCTCACCGTCAACCTCTCTCCGCCCCTGCTCTTCATGCTGCGGGATCGCATGCTCACCCGCAAGGCGCTGGACTACTTTGACCGGACCATCAAGTTGGCCCAGGACGAAGCCCGCCGCGACGGGGATTCCGAGTTCGGGGAGATCGCCGCCTCCTACGAGGAGCGATTCTCCCGGCTCCGCCAGCTCTATGTCGACACCTTCAACTGCGACCTGGTCTCGGCTTTCGCCGACCTTCACGAATCGGGTCACATCGAATTGACCGGATCGGCAGCAACGCACGGCATTCTCCCTCTGCTCATGAAAGTGCCCGAATCGGTGACCACGCAGATCCGGATGGGGTTGGCCGAGTTCGAGAAAACCTTCGGATTTCGGCCCCGGGGCTTCTGGCTGCCCGAGTGCGCCTTTGCTCCGGCCCTGAGCGAGATCCTCTCGGAGGAGGGTATTGAGTGGACCCTGGTCGATACTCACGGCCTGACCACTTCGGAAGGCGGGGAGGGCGTGTTTCCCCATCTGCCGGCGGTGACCGGTCACGGGCTCAAGGTGTTCTGTCGCAATCGCGATGCGAACCGGCAGGTGTGGAACGCGCAGACGGGCTACCCGGCGGATCCTCGCTACCGGGATTTCTTCCGCGATATCGGATTCGAGGCCCCGACCGACGTGTTGGCGGAATATCTCGGCGGCTCGGAGGTCAGGAGGTTTACCGGCCTGAAGTTCTATCGCCGCACCGGAGATGATGTCGAGGAGAAGGAGATCTACGACCCGAATCTGGCCAACCAGGCAGTAGAAGAGAACGCGATTCACTTCGTCAACAGCCTCGGTGCCCAATTGGCCTCGCTGGAGTCGGGTGGAATCGAGCGCCCGGTGGTGGTGGGCGCCTTCGACGCCGCGCTTTTCGGTCACTGGTGGTTCGAGGGGATCGAGTTTCTCAACCGAGTCTTCCGCAAGGCCGCAGAACGCCACGACTTTTCGCTGACCAATCCCGGTGAGTACCTCGATGAGGCGCCGGAACTTCCCCGTGCCATGCCGACCTCCTCGTCCTGGGGCGAGGGCGGCTTCTTCGAACCGTGGATGAACGAGCAGAACAGCTGGATCTATGCCGATCTCTACGACCGGGGACTCCGTCTCCAGCGAATGGTGCAGATGCAGATGGAGAATCGTGAAGACATGCCCGAAGCCAAGGCCCGGCACCGCGAACGTTGCCTGCGCCAACTCACCCGCGATCTTCTCATGGCCCAGGGGAGTGACTGGAGTTCCCTGATGAACGCGGAATCATCCCGGACTTTTGCCGAGGAGAAACTCCGTGACTACCTCGACGCCTTCGACCGGGCCTGGGAGATCTGCACCTCCTTCGGCGACCCCGCGCCGCTCGAGGAACTGGAGAAGCGTTACCCGATCTTTTCCGACATCGAGTGGGATCATTTCAAACCCGGCATCGTCGTCTGACCACGGACCGCGGAAGGCCCCACGAAATCCGCGCTTTCGAGACCCGCAGGATGGCCAAGAATTTTGTCTATTTCGACCTCGAAACCCAGCGCTCCGCCAACGACGTGGGCGGATGGAGCCGCAAGGCGGACATGCGGATGTCCGTCGGTGTCACCTACAGCACCGCTCGGGGAAGTTACCACATTTATCCGGAGAACGAGGTAGAGGAACTCATCGCCGAACTGCGTGGCGCCGACCTCGTCATCGGCTTCAATCACGTTCACTTCGATTACGAGGTGCTCATGGGATATACCGTTCTGGATCTGAAGGATCAGACGTCAAATCTCGACCTGTTCCTCGAACTCGAATCGCATCTGGACCACCGTCCCAAGCTGGAGGCCGTGGCCAAGGCCTGTCTGGGCGAGGGCAAGACGGCCGTGGGCACAGACGCGATCAAGTGGTGGCGCGAGGGCCGATACCGCGAGGTCGCGGAGTATTGCTGCTACGATGTGAAAGTGACGAAGGCAGTTCACGAATACGGCGCCCGCCATGGCCGAATCGACTACATCGACAAGTTCAACCGACACACGCAAGTCCCCGTCGACTGGTCGATCCCATCCCTTCACGCTGCCCTGGCCTGAAAGCGTCACGACTCGGAAGCCGGGTGGCCCGCCGGACATGACTAGCTAGAGCTGCACCCGAACGAAGCGGGCAATCTCTTCCCGGTCCTCGGGTTCGAGCAGTTCGCGCCGGGCGGCGAACTCGCCCCTGCGGTAGCGATCCTCGCGGAAATCGAGCGGTTTGATCTCGGTCACCTTCAGGATCTGCGAATCGCGCCACACGTAAGCCGTGGGATTCCATGGCCCCACCATCTTGGGGTTGGTCCAGGTGTGAACCGAGAGAAGCCGGTCGGTGATCGCGGCGGCCAGGTGCATCGGCCCACTGTCGACGCTGAGGGTCCAGGAACAGCGCCGCACCAGCCAGATCAGCTGACGGAGACTGGTCTTGTTCATCAGATCGTATCCGTTGTAGGGAAGGTGGCGGTGTTCCAGAAAATCACCGACCCCCACCACGATCACCGGATAGGGCGCGAGGTGATGGCAGAAATCGATCACCTCGTTGGCGGTGAAGGATTTTCCGATGCCACGGGAAAAGGGATGCAACAGGATCCAGGGCTCGTCTGACTCTGGCAGCAGTTCCTCAGGCACCGCTTCGCCCTCGGACAGCGAAAAGGTGGGCTTCGCATCGCGGGAAACACCGCACGCCTGCACCAGCTTCATGTATCGATCGACGGCATGGGTGTTCTCCCAGTCAGGCACGCGGACCCGCTGATCGTAGAAGCGGGAGGCTCCCTCGCGGCTCCGCTGAAACCCCACCGAGTGCCGGGCTCCCGACTTTTTCACCATCAGTCCGCTACGCAACAGCCCCTGAAAATCGATGACCAGATCGGGACGCAGGGGGGCGATGGCCTGGTTGGCCCATTCCCTGGCTTTGAGGATGTCCCTCCAGCCTTTCCATTCTCTCCGCGGAAACAGCACCCGCTCGTGAATGTGGTCGATCCCCTCGAGGATGGGCGCCCACTCCGTGTTCACCACCCACCGGATTCGCGCTTGTGGCGCCGCCTCGTGCAGGGCTCCAACCGCCGGCAGGGTGTGGATCACGTCGCCGAGGGCACTCGGTTTCACGATGAGAATGTCCTCGCAATCCTTCAAATTCACGACACCACGGGGTTATTTTCCCAGGGCGAGCCGATGCGCCAACATTTCGGGGAGTCCGGCGTCGACGATTTTTTGCTGGGATTTCTGGATATCGTAATCGAGGCGGCGGATCTCCACGTGGTGGGATTCGGCGTCATAAACCGCGTAGCTGGCTCGCCAGTCACCGTCGCGCGGCTGTCCCACGCTCCCCACGTTGATGAAATACTTCTTGCCCGTCTCAAAAGTGATCTCGCTGCCCTCGTGATGATTCACGCTGTCGGATTTCACGTAGATTTTCGGGGTATGGGTGTGGCCGTAGAAGCAGAGCTGGGTGAACTGATAGCTGAAACTGGCCATGGCGTCGAATTTGTTCACCACGTAGGTCCATGCGCCCGGCGTGTCCAGGGTGGCGTGGACCACGGTGAAATCGCGCACCTGCCGGACCAGCTTCAAGGCGCCGAGCCAGTCTCTCTCCGCCGGCCCCAGCTGGGCGCGCGTCCACTCCATGGCGCGCTGGGCCAGCGGATTGAGGCCCTCCAGGGAGGTGTTGTGGATCGCCTCCTCGTCGTGGTTGCCCATCACCGTCGGGCACCCCATTTCCCGGACCACTTCGACGCATTCCACGGGGTTCGCGTTGTAACCCACGATGTCTCCAATGCAGACATGGTTCGTGCAGCCTTGATCTTTCGCGTCCGCCAGAACCGTTTCCAGGGCCTCAAGATTGGCGTGAATATCCCCAAAGATCGCGTATCTCATTCGAAAAGTTGAAGTGTCGGGCCCCTGGCAAAAGAGCGGACGCGAAATTAACCACAGTATTTTTCACTTCGCAATGCTCCTTGCCGACCACCGTCAAGTAAATTTTGTTTTCGTTCACAAAATATTAAGAAAAACAAAATCTGGAAATCACGGTTGAGCCCTCCTTCGGCCGCTCTCGGGAGGAACTTGTTGACGATCCCGAGAGAGGGTGCGCTCGTCCCGCAAAGACAGCATCTCCCCGCCTGTCGTCACTCCAGATCAACCGGACCTCCATCATGAGATACCCAAGCGCTCAGGCCGTCCTTTTCGATCTCGATGGCACCCTCCTCGACACCCTGGAAGACCTGGCCCGATCCGGCAACGCCGTGCTCCGGGGCCGCGGACACCCGGTGCACCCCATCGACGCCTACCGCACGTTCATCGGAGACGGCATGCACCAATTGGCCCGCCGCATCTTCCCCGAGGAACATCGCCCGGCCGACGACGATGCCATCGAAGTCGTCCTCGCGGAATACCGGGAGGCTTACCACCGGCACTGGAGAGACACGACCCGTCCCTTCGCGGGGATTGCAGAATTGCTCGACCAGCTGAACGGGCGAGATATCCCCATCGGAGTGGTCTCGAACAAGGCGCACGATTTCACCCAGCTATGCGTCGAGGAGTTTCTGCGCCCCTGGAGGTGGAGCGCGGTGCTCGGCGCGAGCGAGGGTCGTCCCCCAAAACCTGATCCATCCGTCGCCCTGGAGGCCGCCCGCCTCATGGGCGTCGCGCCGGAGACCTGTCTTTTCGTCGGGGATTCCGACGTCGACATGTGGACCGCGACCCGAGCCGCGATGCACCCCGTCGGGGTTTCCTGGGGATTCCGGGATGTCGACGAATTGCGCCGATCCGGTGCCGCCGACATCCTCGACGAACCCGCCGATCTGCTCGATCTGCTGGCGACCCGCTGAATCCGAACCGGAAAATCCATGGCATCGCCGCAAAGACTGGCCCTCTTCGACCTCGATCACACGCTGCTTCCCCAGGACACCCAGGCCCTCTTCGCTCGCTTTGTTTTCTCCCGTCACCCCTGGCGGCGGCTCCATCTTCTGCTCTACGGCCTCTGTCTCTTCCCCGCCCTGTTGGGCTTTCTCGACACCAGAGCCATGAAACGCGTCTTTTTCGGTATTCTGCGGGGGATGACGCCGGACGAGGTCCGGGACCTGGCTGTCCAGTTCGCCCGGGATCTCGTTCCCCGGGGCTGCTACCCCGAACTGCTCTCCGAACTGGAACGTCTCCGCAGCGAGGGTTTCACGCTGGTGCTCAACAGCGCCAGCCCGGAATTTTACGTGGAGGCCATCGGCCGCGAACTCGGGTTCGACCATACCGTGGGCACCCCGCTGGTCCTGGAAAACCCCATACCCCTGATCCCGAAAATCGACGGCCCCAACAACAAACACGGCCAGAAACTGACCGCCATGATGGAGCGCGGCATCATCGAACGGAACGAAGTCATTTCGGGGTGTTGGGCCTTTTCCGACAGCCGCGCGGATCTGCCGCTCCTCGGTCTCGCCGAGAACCCCGTCGCCATTCATCCGGCGGGCGAACTGCTCCGCGTAGCGACCTCCCGCGGGTGGAGGATTCTGACCCCGACCCGCTCCTACCACGGACCGGTGGCGCAGTGGACGGAGACATTGCGGCATACCCTGGGTCTGGGCTCGCCCTTTCCTCCCGCGCATCCCGGCGCCAATGCCCCAGGCTCCGGCTCGGGCCCACCCCAGGCCGGCTAAAGGGAAAAGGGCCCAACCGCCGATCAGGAATTCGGGCGCGGCGGCGATTTCGCTCCCGTCGCATCTGCCCTCGGCACCCGTCCGGCCCCGAGAATCTGGTCCTTTTCCTCCACCTCCCAGTCCTCGAGCACGGTGTCATCGATGTGGACCTCGTCGTCGCTACAGGCGTACTCCGGGCCCAGCACCTCGACCACGGTTGGATTCCGCGGTTCTCCACTGTCCGGAATGATGTAATTGTCCACCAGCTGACACTTGTCCCGGTAGGCCTCCTTGGTCATGAGGAACTCGTGGAGAGGCTTGAGGCGGTAATGGGGCACCGTGGCGTACATGTGATGCGGCAGATGGTAGTCCATGCCGAAAGGAAAGATGGTGTACCGCACCGGCCAGCTCATGCGAAATACCCGGGTATTGGTCAGCCAACCGCGATCTCCGTTGCCGTGCTGGATCACCTGCCGCAGGATCATGAAAAAGGGAAACGTCGTCGCCATCGGCACAAACCACAGCAGGGTGAAATACCGCAGCGCCATGAACTCGGTCGTCATCTGAACAAACCCGAGCGAGGTGAGAAGCACGGTGTAGAAGGCCGTCTGGGCCGTGAACAGGTATTTGGGATGAAAGACGGGCTTGATCCGCGCCCGATCGAAGTAGCGTTCGGGCAGACACAGGAGGGTCATCGCGACCACAACCCAGACCGCCGCGTTAACCGCAACCAGCAGCCAGGGGTTGCCCAGAGCCTGGTTGACCATCAGGGAGACCACGAGGAAGAGGAAGAGACCGACCCCCAGCCGGGAGGGCAACACGCGGCGACGATCCTCGGACATCCGGTAGGGGCTGTTTTCGTGCGTCCCCGTGGTGTTGTATTTGATCCTGGCGACGATGTAACGGATGAGATCCGCCACGAGCAGCTGCCGCAACATCATCCCGATGAAATGCCGCTTTTTGACGGGAAAATCCATCCAGTGACCGCTGTCCTTGAGCAGTGAGAAGTCCGGATCCCGTTCCGGATCGTTCACAAACTGATGATGCGCGAGGTGGTAGAGGCGAAACTGATAGGTCGAGGTCATGATCGGGAACATGCAGAGCAGGTCCGACGCGATCTCGTTCAATTTCCGGTTTTTGAAGAGAGTGTGGTGCACCGCCTCGTGTCCCGCCCCGGCGAACTGGTGCTGGGTGCCGCCGACGAAAAACAGGGCCACGAGATAAACCGGAACGGTCCACCAGAAGCTGATCCCCGACGATTGCTGGTATTCGAAGAAGAGAATCGCTCCTCCGATGGCAACGATCGCGACCAGGTAGGCCCGGGCGATAAAGAAGAAATTGGTGTGGTTGTCAGTGGAGAGGAACCGCCGAAGATTCTTTTTGATCTCGGGATCCTTTCGCAGGTTCTCGGCGTGGCCTGTGTGTTGATCGGTCAAGGGGGAAGGATTGGGTTAACTGTCCGACGAGGCACCCCCGTCGCTTGTTAGGCGAATATCCTCTTGACCTATTTCGGGATCAAGTAAGATAAACAAAATTTATTCTTTTCGGGTTTTAAATTTTAGAATTGCAGCAATTGCTTCGACTGAGGTGCGTTAAGTTTTTAAAGATGTCTCGACTCTCCACCATCCAGGACTTGCAGGATCAATTGAATGAACGGTTTTGCAGCGAGACCAGGCTGCTCGAGGCATCTACGCCGTGGTTTGACGAGCGGACTCCTTTTCCGTCGGTCGAGGGCGACTGTCTCGAGCGGATTCTGTTCTTCGAGGAGCGGGGCTACTATCTTTTCCGGGAGCCGGAGATCGATCACGAGCCGGGGACGCGCCGCCTGCGCATCCTGCTGACCTTCAAGCCCACCGAAAACAACCGCTGATTCCGATCACGGATCGCCAAGTTGCCTTCTGCTCTCTTCCAGCCGGTGGTGACTCGCGGAGAGATAGGCTTCCGATTTCCGGTATTCCACCAGGCTCTCGACTTTCTTCGCCTCCTCGCCGGAGGCGGAGGTGACGTGGAGCCGGGCTTTCCCCACCTCGGCGCCGGGAAATGGTTCCAGGATGACCGCGGAGCGCAGGCCCAGGGTGAGAATGCGGGGACCGAGAAACCGCCGGGTAAACCGGATGGACTCGATATCCTCGTAACCGAATGCGATCGAGCCCGCCTCCCCCTTCCGGAAGGCGCGGTCTTTCACCTTGAAATCGAGCGAGATGCCCTGCTCCCCGAAAAACAATCGGCCTTCGACGTGCTCGTGCCCGAGCGGGTCCGTGGCGGGATTGTCGAAGTAGATGGAAACTTCCTCTGTCACGGCGTCAATCTATCTCTGCGAGAATGGCCTCATGAGCAACCCAGATTAGACCCGTCCGGGGCTCAGTGCATCGTGGAAAAGATCGATCACCCCGTAAACTTCGGGAAGATCGAGAGGGGTGTCGAGGAAACCCTTGAGGAGGAATCGGCCGTTTCCCCGATCCTCGGAGGGAACCAGGCAGAGCCATCGATCGGGTTCGATCTTGACCAGCGAGGCTTCGTGCAGCCGTTTGTTCGATCGGTAAATCTCGGCGAGTTTCTGGATGATTCGGATTTCGCTTCGGCTGACGATGCGCCCGTCTCCCGACTCGAACAGAGGGAAGCCCCGGGAATCCACCACCATCATCTCCCGCATGCCGAGGAATTCTCCGAGAAGCAGAAAGAGGTGTTCGAGCCGTTTCCTCTGGGAGAGATGAGGATTGATCGAGGCCTCGGCGGGCAGCCGGTTGCACATCTCCGCAGCGCCAGCGGCCGGTTCCTCGATTTGCACTCCGGGAAGCGGATCGACTTCCGCAGCCTCCCCGGACGATTCGTCGGCGGCGTCATCCCCCGAGGTTGGTGGGTCCGGGAGCGGCTCAGCCGTGGCCTCCGATTCCGCGACAGGCGGCTCGAGGGCGCCGTCGAGTGCGGGTTCTTCCTCCACATTCTCCTCGGGCAGCGGCACCGGTTCCACCTCTTTGGTCCTGGAGACCGGAGTAGCATCTTCGCCCCCCCCGACCGATCCCTCCGCCAGGTCGTCACGAGGTTCGGCGCCCGCTCCCCCCTCGGCCTCGCGGGGGGGCAGATTCAGCTTCACTTTGCCGGTCACCACCCGCTCGAGTTCGTCGAGACGAGACTCGAGATCTCTGCGATTCTCCAACCTCTCCTCCCGTTCGCGACGTTCCCGGGTCGCGTCCATTTCCGCTCTTCCGCTTCCGAGTAGGCCTCCGCGATCGACTCTCATCCTCGCCTCGCGCAGTGCGCGGAGCGCCTTTTCCGCCTCCGAAGCCAGCTGGACGATCTCATCGCCTTCCTCCAATTCATCGTCTTCGTCCAGGCTGAAGGGGGAGTCGAAGTTCCCGCCGCCCGGTCCGGAGGCCCGGGAAGTCAACTCGCGACGATCGATGATGCGAACGCCCGCCCCCTGGCCAGCGAAAGCCGGATCGATGAGTCCCCCGAAGGCTGAACCCGCACCTTCCGCCGTCGTCTGCCGGGCCCCTCTCACCTCCACCGGTTGGGTCGTGGCGAAAGCCGCGGGTCCGGAGTAATGCTGGTGGTGCTGGTGGAAGCTGGGATGGGGTGCCAGGCCCGGCGAAGCGGGCTGAAAATCATCGAAGAGATCCTCCAGGGGCGCTTCCACCCTTCGCGGCGGCTCGAGCTTTCGCGGAACCACGGTGGGCTGAGGGCGTTTCGGCGGTGCCTCCGCGCAGAATGCCGCGATCAAGTCGTCGAACTCGCTCTTGTCAATCCATGAGTCTTTCATAGCGGTCCACTCCTGGTTGGGTGCCGGTGTTCACGCCGATCCGAACCTCGGTCTCGGCGGCGAGCCGGTCGAAGCCCAAGCCGGAGGCCGTGGGCCCCTGGCTCAGCATCGCCACGGGAATTCCGATTCGGCTCGCCTCGACGACATCCGCCTGCCGCGGGATCAGCGTGTCCATTACCATCTCGTGGGGAAGCAATTCCCGAAAGTGTCTCTGATCTTCCAGCGACTTGGGATCCTCCGGATCGAACATCGAAAACACAAAGCCCGCCAGCCTGGGAGCGGGTCCGTTCCCGTTCATCTGACGGAGATGAGCCAACATCCGCAACATCTGCGGCAGGCTGCGCAGGCACAGGGGACTGGGCTGCTCGGGCACCAGAATAGTGTCCATGTTCACGCAGACATTCTGCGTCAGATTGCTGACCCCGGTCTGGGTGTCGAAAATCACGATATCGTGCCCCAGCACCTCGAGGGTCTCCCGAACCACCCGGATTCGCTCCCGGCTCGACCAGTACCCGTTCAGTTCGCGCAGGGCCCGATCGACGGTCTCCCGGGTGCCCCGGGACAGGATCTCGAGTTGAGCCAGGTTCGAGTTCAGGGGGAACTGGGCGATGGACGCCTCCCAGCCCTGGTGGTAGAGGATGTCGAGGAGACCGTGGGCGTTCTTTGATTTTTCGGTCACGGAAAATCCGAGCCCCCCCTGAAAATCGGCGTCCACCAGAAGGACCCGCCATCCCCGCCGGGCCAGGGCATACCCCAGGTTCAGCGAAATCGTGGTCTTGCCCACGCCGCCTTTCTGGCTGGTTATGCCCAAAAAAATGCCCATTCCGAGGAGAGAAAAACCCTGTTTCTTCGCATAGGTGCTCACCGTCTAGCAAGCGGAATTCCTGAAACTGCCTCCGATTCCACGCCGAAAGGCATTGTCTTCGACTGGCTGGGTTAGTATGATGACGAACCAAACTGTACCGATATGCTCCCCTCAAGAATTCCGACCCCTCCCGTTCTCTTTTTCGCCCTCGCCGCTTTCTTCTTCGGTAACCTCACCCTCACCCACGCCGATACGGTCAAACTCAAAGACGGTACGGTCTATGAGGGCAAAATCACCCTGGAGACGGCCGACCTCATCAAAATCGAAGTTTCCGTCACCGAACGGATCAAGGAAACCAAGACGGTAGCCATGTCCGAGGTGGCCGAAGTCATCAAGACGGCCGCGGACGACGCCCGCTTCGCCGAGATCCAGAAACTGGTGCCGACGGGGTCGATGCTGACCGCCGAGCAATACCAGACCATGATCCGCACCGGCCCCGAGGATTTTCTCCGCAATTTCTCCGGGAGCAAGCACCGGGACCGGGTGCAGACCATCATGGCGACCCTGGAAGAAGAACTGGACAAGGTCGAGCGCGGTTTCCTCAAGCTCGAGGGCGAATGGTACTCACCGCAGGACCGGATCGACTACGAGAAACTCATCGAATCGAGGATCGCGCTCCTCAGGATGAAGCAGAGCAGCTCCCGGGGGCGCTACCTGGATCTCATCGCGGCGATGCGCAATTTCGAGAATCTGGAGGAAAACTATTTTGGCACCCCCGCCTTTGCCGAGGCAGCCGCTCTGGCCCGGCAGATTCTCCCGAACCTGGGTCGTCAGATCCAGGCTCTGCGCCGCGACGTGGATGTGAAGAACCAGCAGTGGGAGGAAAACAAAAACGCCCTCGATCTCCAGTCGAGACAGCGTGTCGAGGCGGCGCGAGCCAGGGAGGAGGCGCAGTTCGCCGCCGCCGTGGCCGCCGACAAGAAGGCCAAAATCAAATGGACCCGGGTCAATCCGCGCTCGCCCGAGAATCTGGATCAGTACATCCAGTTCGTGGCCGGGGAGCTCTCCCGGATCCGGGGCTACGATATCGAGGCCCTGAAGGAACTGGGTGAGGCTCTGGTCGTGGCCGACAAACTCCTCGCCCAGGGCGAACTGGAAAAAGCCGATGCGCAGTTGGAAGAGGCATCCGAACTCTCCGTGGGCCAGAGCAGCGGCTCGAGGTCCTCTTCCCGGAGCAAGGGCAGTTCGACCTACCTGGGTGCCTTGAATGCCAAGCTCAAGGACAAGGTCGACGCGCGCAAGGCGGCGGAAAAAGCAGCGGAGGAGGCGCAGAAATCCGAAGCCCTGGCGGCTGAATTGAAGGGGAGTCAGAGCGCTTCCTCGGGCGATCTCGATCTGTCCACCGAAACCGCCGAACCGGCCATGGAAGATGCGGAAAATCCGGTCGCCGCAGAAGAGAAGACGGAAGAACCTGTCGACGCCTTTGCCGCTCTGGCCACCAACACTCCCAAAACCGAGACGAAAAAGGACGCGGTACCGGAAAAGAAGCCCAAATCCTCCCAGAGAGAGGAACGCGACCGCGAAGAGCGCTATTCTCCCCCGCCGGCCAACACCGGGGGCGGAATTCCCATCAACATCATCATTCCCATCCTCACGGTCCTGGTCATCGGCACGGTCGTCGTCCTGAAAGTGCTGGGCATCGGCGACAAGAAGAAGTCCGACGGCTGATTTCCGAGCCCTCCCTTCGCCACGACCGGACCACAGATCAGTGGCCCTCGCTCGGGTCTTCTCCTCCCCGGGGGATGTGGATCCGGTCGACCATTTCCATCACCTCCCGAGGCGGTGGGGGAGTCGCTAGCCCCACCACCGTGGCCACCACGAAATTGATGATCATGCCGAAAAAACCGATCCCCTCGGGCGTCACTCCCCAGAGATACTGCTCGGGTGTGCCGCGCCCCACAAAAGGCAGACCGAATTGGAAATACACGATGTAGACCAGGGTGAACCCGATGCCCGCCACCATCCCCGAGATGGCGCCCCAGTTGTTGAGCCGCTTGAAGAAAATCCCCATGAGCAGGGTGGGGAAAAATGAGGAGGCGGCCAGACCGAAAGCGAAAGCCACCGTCTGCGCCACGAAATCCGAGGGCGGATTCACTCCGAAATACATCGCCACCACCAGCGCGACCATCGAGGCAATCCGGGCATAGCGAACTTCCTCCCGGTCCGACATGAAGGGGTTCACGATCTTCTTCATCAAATCGTGCGAGATCGAGGTGGAAATCACGAGCAGCAGCCCCGCAGCCGTGGAAAGTGCCGCCGCGATGCAGCCCGCCATGAGCAGCCCGATGATCCACGGGGAGAGCCCCGCCATGTGCGGGCTTGCCATGACCATGATATCCATGCCGTAAGTCAACTCATTGGGTTGATCGGAAAAGGGACCCCGATGTTGAATCCTGCCGTCGCCATTTTTGTCCTCCCAGGTCATCTGACCCGTCTCCTCGAAGGTGTCGAGCCATCCGGGGGCCTCTTCGCGGGGCACATCCTGGAGGTTCTCGATGAGATTGATCCGTGCGAAAACGCCCACCGCCGGTGCGGTCAGATAAATCACGGCGATGAAGGCCAGGGTCCAGCAGGCCGAGGTGCGCACGGCGCGCACATTCTTCACCGTGAAGAAACGAACGATCACATGCGGCAGCCCCGCCGTCCCAATCATGAGCGCCGCGGTGATGCAGAAAAGATTCAGCATCGACATTTTCCCCTCGGTATACTCGCTGAATCCGAGTTCCCGGTTGATCTGATCGATCTTGGCCAGGACGGCCTGCCCCTCCATGCCCGTCCGGTCGACCGTCTCGCCGATCAGTCCCAGCTGGGGCACGATGTTTCCCGTGAGAATCAGCGAGGCGAAAACGGCGGGTATGGTGTAGGAGAAGGCCATGACGCAATACTGCGCCACCTGGGTGTAGGTGATGCCTTTCATCCCTCCCATCGCCGCGTAAACGAACACGATTCCGCCCCCGATGATGACCCCCCAGGTCGGGCTTATCTCGAAGAGCTGCGAGAAAACGACGCCCACGCCGCGCATCTGTCCCATGATGTAGGTGAGGCAGATGAAAATGGCACAAACCACCGCCGCGAGCCGGGCACCCCTGGAATAGAACCGGTCCACGATGAAATCCTGCACGGATGCTTTGCCGAATTTTCGCAGGTAGGGCACCATCAGCGTGGTGAGGAGGACAAAGCCCCCGGTCCATCCCATGAGAAAGCGCGAGGCATCGTATCCCACCACCGCGATCCCGCCGGCCATGGAAATGAAGGTGGCCGCAGACATCCAGTCGGCTGCCGTGGCCATGCCGTTGGCGAAGGGCGAGACTCCCGAGCCGGCGACATAATACTCACGCGTCGAAGTCGCCCGGGAAGCGACCGCGATACCGATGTAGAGCGCGAACGACGCAAAGATGAAGAGAAAATTCCACCACTCCTGGCTCATGAGGGGTCTCCTTCCTCGTTGTAGCCATATCTGTCGTCCAACCGGTTCATGAGAAACCGATAGAGCAGAAGCAGCAGCACGAAACAGAGGATCGAGCCCTGTTGGGCCATCCAGAAGCCGAAAGGGGCGTTACCCACCCGGATCATGTGCTCGTCGAGCCAGTCGCGAAAAAGAATCCCGCAGCCGAAGCTGACGGTGGCCCAAATCGCCAGGATTCCGAGGAGAATCCAGAGTTTAGCCCACCAGTAACGGGCCGCCTGCCTGATCTTTTCTGTTTCCGTTTCCGCCATGGCCATTCGCATCGGTTCGGCGGCCCCAGACTCGCCGATCGGACGGCTGGAACGGGGCTTCTCGCCAAACCCGTGCATTAAGACCGAAGGAAACGCATTTTTGAAGGGCAAATTGAGCAAAGTGCCCGCCGATTGATGCGGTCGTTGCCGTCCTTCCGGGAAAAACGGGCCGAAACGTGCCTCTCTGCCGGATCCTCACCTCCTGAATTTGGCGCGCGGTGCTCCCCTTCTCACCGCCATCCCGAAGCTCGGCGGGCCGCGGAAGAAACCCGCCTTCTCTCCCGGCGAATTTGCCCACGGGCTTTTTCGAGGATAAGATCGGCATCAAAAAATCCCGCCTTTCGTGCAGGATTCTTGCGCCTTCCGGCGATTTCCGGTTTAACCATCCGCCCACCGATCATGATGAGCACTGAAACATTCGAGCTGCACGGAAAGGAAAATATCCCGGAAAAAGGGGCGCTCGTCATTCCCAGCCGCCTCGCCTTCGACGATCTCTCGCACCTCGAAAAGCTCTTTGAGGGGCGTCGCCTGATCTTTCTCTTCGAGGCAAACATGACCCACGATACCCTGATCCGGGCCCACCTGGAAAAGGAAGGGGTGGAGGCGTGGGAAATGGCCGTCGAAGAACCGGCAAGCGAGGCGCTGAGAGAGAAGCTGCGGAGCTGTCTCTCCGCAGAGCCAGCCCTCATTGTCTACGTTCCCGGAATCACGAAAACGAGGAACGGCCAGATCATCACCATCCCGCGCAACCATCTCGCTCGCCTGGTCGATCTCGGCCTGCCGGTTCTGCCTCTCTTCGTCGACCATCCTGCGGAATCCTGTCTCACCACGGAGAACCGCCTGGATGTCGATCGCATCGTCTTCTCGTTCGGGAGCCTTCTCGAGGGCACTGCCGCGACCCTCTCCGGCTACCGGGAGAGCATGCTCGCGGCCTCCGAGACCGCCTATTCCCGTCGCCCGGTCTTCGAGAGCCACCTCGGTTATGAAATTCTGAAGGGCCTCAAGATCCACGGAAAAGAGGGGAGCATCATCGACGGAACCGACGAATCGGAACTCCCCTACGACAAACTGCTCGGCGCGTCACTTGCCCTCGCGCGGAAACTGAAGAAACTCACGGACAAAAAGCGCATCGGCATCATCCTGCCCCCGGGCAAGGCGGGCCTTCTCGCCAACGTGGCGGCGATCTTCGCCGGGAAGATCCCGGTGAACCTGAATTTTACCGCGGGCAAACAGGCCATCGATTCCTGCATCGCCCAAGCGGAACTGGACCGTTTCATCACCGCCCAGCGATTCATCGACAAGATGGACCAGTTCTCCTGGCCCGAGAGGGAGCAGCTCATTTTGCTCGACGAGATCTTGCCTCCGATGAAGCCGGCGATCGCTTTCTGGCTCGTCATCTCGAAATTGGCCTCTGCCGACCTGCTCGCCCAGATCATCGGCCTGCCCCGACAGGGCGGGGATGACGAGGCCGTGCTCCTCTTCACCAGCGGCAGTTCGGGTAATCCCAAAGGCGTCGTTCTCTCCCACCGCAACCTCCTCTCCAACGTCAACCAGTTCGGCCGGCGGATCGACCTGAAAACCCGCGAGAGCGTCCTCGGCAGCCTGCCGCTCTTTCACAGTTTCGGTTGCACCGTGACCATGTGGTATCCCCTGATCGAGGGCATCAGCCTGGTCACCTACCCCTCCCCGCTCGAACCGGCCCGGCATGCGGAATTGATCGAAAAACACTCGGTCAGCCTGCTCATCGCCACGCCCACCTTCCTCCGGGGTTACATCCGGCGGGCCAGCCGCGAGCAATTCGGCTCTCTCAAGATGGTCATCACCGGGGCGGAAAAACTCCCCGGCAAAGTGGCCGAGGTCTTCGAGAGGCGCTTCGGTATCCCGGTGCTCGAGGGCTACGGACTCACCGAAACTTCGCCGGTCGCCTCGGTCAACCTGCCGGATCTGATCGACCAAGAACCCACCGGAGTGCCGATCATTCCCAATGCCAGAAGCGGCTCCGTCGGATTGCCCATCCCCGGCGTCGCGGTTCGCATCACCGACCCGGAGAGCCACGCCCCGCTTCCCCTCAACACCACGGGCATGATCTGGCTGAAAGGCAGCAACATTTTCCGCGAGTACCTCGACCTGCCGGACAAAACCGCCGAAGTCAAGATCGACGACTGGTTCATGACGGGAGACATCGGTCGGGTCGACGAGGATGGCTTCCTCTACATCGAAGGCAGGCTTTCGCGTTTCTCCAAGATCGGGGGAGAGATGGTCCCCCACGAAACCATTGAAAACGCCATCACCCAATCCCTGCAGTTGAAGGACGACGTCCGACATATCGCGGTGATCGGTGTCCCCGACGAGGCCAAAGGCGAGTCCCTCGTGCTGCTCAGCATCGAGGCCATCGATCAGGCCACCCTGCGCCAGAACCTGATACGAGAGGGGCTCCCCGCCCTCTGGGTGCCCAGGACCATCGTTCCGGTCGAGGAAATCCCCATCCTGGCTTCGGGCAAACTCGACATCAAGACCTGCGAGCAGATCGCCCGCGGGCAGGCCTGACGGCCGTCCCCCGCGATGTCGGGTATCCCGGAAATCTTTCTGCGGGTCTGCCTCCCGCTTCTCCTCGTCATCGGCCTGGGCTGGCTGCTCGACCGGAGATTCGGCCTCGACCTGCGCACGCTGGTCAAGCTCAACATCTATCTGTTCGTCCCGGCCTTCATCCTGGTGCGGCTCTCCACCTCGACCTCTCCCGACGGAACGGCGATTCTGGTTATCGTTTTCACCCTCCTCGTCATTCTGTCGATGGGGCTCCTCTCCTGGGCGGCGTCGCGTTTTCGCGGGGATTCGCCGGCCGAACGCGCCGGAATGCAACTCGGCACCATGATCTACAACTCCGGGAACTGGGGCCTCCCCCTGATGACTCTCGCTTTTTCGGAACCGGGGGGTGTCGTTCAGGTTTTCGTCCTCGCCACGATGAATGTTTCGAATTTCACCATCGGCGTGCTCCTGGCCAATGCCTCGCGGGAACACCCCGCGGGTGGTTGGCGGACTCTCCTCCCCGTTTTGCGGCAACCCTCGATCTACGCGGTGATCGTGGCCGTGAGTTTCCGTGTCCTGGGCAACCCCCTCCTCGACGCCGATTTTATCTGGATTCCGCTGACCTACCTGGCGGATGCCCTGGTTGGCTTTGCCCTGCTCACCCTCGGGGTGCAGCTCTCCCAGACCCGCCCTCCCACACCCACAGGGCGCCTGGGCTGGGCCCTGGGCATCCGGTTGCTCGGAGGTCCGTTGATCGCCATCGCCCTGACCCGACTCTTGGGGATAGAGGGTCTGCTCGCGGCCATCCTCATTCTGGGATCGGCGTCGCCCACGGCGGTGAACACGGCCCTCCTCGCGCACGAACTCGGCGCGGACAGCCGCTTTGCCGCAGCAGTTGTCTTTTACTCGACCCTGGCCGCAACGGGAATCGTCACCCTGCTTCTGGCCCTGCTCCACGCCGGCGCCATTCCCTGGGCCGTGCCCGTCGGCCTTGCTCCCGGCGCGGCGCCGCCGTGAGCCGGAATACGCGGAACCGAAGCACCGCCCACACGACAGTCGCAACCCGGGTCACACCCCCTTGAGAAGGCAGCCCAGGGCGAGAACGATCCACGCCGCCATCAGCGTGTAAGAGAGATTGAAACCGACACTCACCACCCCGAAGACGCCGAGAGCACCGATCACAAAGAGGGTCAGAGAGATCAAAAAAAAGAGTTTGCTCGGCGGTGTCAGTCTCATCACGGCGATGGGTGGGAAAAACACCCTCCTTTCCCTAAGATCATCGAAATGTAATGCAAGTCTTTTTGTCGTCATCGCCGAAACACCGAGAGAGCTGCCCAACGGAAAAGAGCAAAATTGGGAAAATTTAATTTTGATTAACTTCTTGAAAACATTTATCATTTTTCTGCTCCGTTGCCGTTTTCCCATTGACTGGGGGCGCTTTTGTCGCTAACCAGTCGGGACTGCGGTGCTTTTGAAATCTGGAATGAATTTGGGGAGATTTTTCGTCGCGCTAACGATGGCCCTTGGTTGGCTTCTTCTCGGTTCGGGTTGCAAGACAAGCAACAGCCTGGTGGCTCACACCTCCACTCCATCACCAACGTCTTCGTCGAACCCGACCCCCATGGCGAATTGGAGCGACGAACTCCGGGTCAAGAAAGGGAGTGCGGCCGCGGGAGAGGAACGAGACCGCCCGGACGGGGCCGGGGAGCGAGGCCCTGCCCTCAGCGAGATGCGCACGGATCGGGGGGTGGTTCTCACCACCGCGAAGCCGGGCCGCCACGAAAGCCAGCTCCCCTCCATGGTGGGCTCGAACCTTCTCGTGCGCACCACCGCCTACTGCCACAAGGAGAACGATCACATCGAGTATGGCAAACTCAACGCCGCGGGCGGTTACCTCCAGTTCGGCATGGTCCGGAGTGCCGCCGCCGATTGGTCGCGTTTTCCTCTGGGCACCCGTTTCCGCATCGAGGGGAAACCCTACGAATACGACATCGACGACTACGGCAGTGCGCTCGCCGGCACCAACACGATCGATCTCTACAAACCCCAGCTGTGCATGATGAACGAGTGGGGCGTGCGCCATGTTGCCATCCAGATCCTGGAGTGGGGTTGCTTCGAGAAGAGCCGGGAAATCTTGAAGAGCCGGGAACACGTCGAACACGCCGACCACGTCCGTCAGATGTTGCGTGATATCGAGCGACGCTACTCCTCCCCCCGAGCGGCGACCGAGGGGTCCGGTTCCCCGGGAGAGGCTCGCCCCGACTGCGCCTGATCGCACCCCTGTCTCGGCGTCGGAATCAGTCTCCATGACCAAGGCGGAACGCGCGGCCTACGTCGTCGACACGCTGGAGCTCCTCTACCCGGAAACTCCGATTCCCCTGGACCACGAGGACCCGTTCACCCTGCTCATCGCCGTGCTCCTCTCGGCCCAGTGCACCGACGAACGCGTCAACCAGGTGACTCCCGGCCTCTTCGCCCGTGCCAGGACTCCCCAGTTGATGACCGGAGTGCCTGTCGAAGAGATCCAGTCGATCATCAGGCCCTGCGGACTGGCGCCCCAGAAGGCCCGGGCCATTGCCGGCCTGTCCCGCATCCTGGTCGACCTCCACGGTAGCGAGGTTCCCCGGACCTTCGAGGAACTCGAGGCGCTGCCCGGGGTGGGGCACAAGACGGCCTCCGTCGTCATGGCCCAGGCTTTCGGGGTGCCGGCTTTTCCCGTCGACACCCATATCCATCGGCTCGCCCAACTCTGGAAACTGACCAATGGACGGAGTGTCGTGCAGACGGAAAAGGATCTGAAGCGGGTTTTTCCCCGGGAACGGTGGAACAAGCTGCATCTCCAGATCATCTTCTACGGGCGCGAGCACTGCACGGCGCGGCGCTGCCGGGGACTCGTCTGCGGAATCTGCCGCCACCTCTTCCCGGACCGGAAGAGGCCGGTGAAAATCAAGAAATAAGGGAGCCGGAACCGGCTGCCGGCTGCGACAGAACCTCGAGCAGCAGGGGAAAAGCCCGTTCGGCCACCAGACGAAGCCTATCCCGGGCCGGCCCGATGTGCTGGAGGAATTCTTTTTTGCCCTTCTCCAGACCGAGGAAACCGTAGGCCCCGAGCGCCTGCATCAATCGCTGCACCGCACAGGCGTCGAGCCTTTCCTCGAAAACCTCCGGGCTCTCCCGGTGTCCGGCGCGCCGCTTCAGAAAAAGGTAGTAGCCGATCAACTCATCCCGCTGCCCCGGGGTCAGGGCCATGTAGGGATCGTAGACCAGGGACGCCACGTCGTATTCCGGGAGTCCGAACCGCATGCCTTGGTAATCGATGAGAAAACACCCCCCCTCACAGAACATCACGTTGGTGCTCTGAAAGTCGCGGTGCACCAGAGACCTGGGCAGACCGCCCAGCCACTCCCGGAGCCTCGCGAAATCCTCGTGCCCGCGCAGATCCATGGCCTCGGCGCTCTCGAAATGCCGCACGTAGTGATTGAAGAAATAATCCTGTTCCCACCGATACAGGTCGGCATCGAAACAGAACTCCAGTTCGGGAAGGTCGCCCGGACACTTTGCCTCGCGGATCTGATGGAGGTCGAAGACGGTCCGGAGGGCCTCGGCGTAACGAAGCTTGAGGTCGGATTCCCAGGGTGACCCGGCAAAATCACCGAGATCGACGCTCCCGAGATCCCGCACCAGAAGAAAGCCCTCGTCTTCCACTCGGCCGAGAATGGCGGGGACCCGGATGCCGTGGGCGATGAGAAAATCGGTGATCGAGGCAAAACGGGCGTTGTCGGGGCGGTCGTCGGAATACACCATGGCGATCCAACTGGCCCCTGCCGGATCGCCGACCCGATAAAAACAGCGTCCCGAACCACCCTTTTCGATGAGGTCCAGCCGCAGTCCGGCCGGGTCCACACCCTCCAGAAAGGTCCCGGACAATTCCCGGATGCGATCGATTTCCATGGAGATCCGAGTTAAACCCGGGATTGGACGACGGGCAAAGCCGAATCAGGCGGTTTCACCCGCTTTCCGCAAATCGGGCTTGAATTGCCCGAGCTTGGCACAAGGTTAAGCCGGCGCTGGTTTATGTCAGTAGCAGCAGAAAAAGCAGGCGGATTTCTCAGCCGCAGCATGAACACGACGGGACGGCGCGTCGGCCTGATGCCGGAAAAGGGCTGGGCCAAGCGAAACTGCCAGTACCTCGGCAGCACCTTTCTCCCCAGTCTCCTGCGCAGGCGGGAACCTTCCTTCTTCGATCCCAGCACGGAATTCCATCCGGTGGAACACGGCGCCGCCGAGATCATCTGGATCGGGCACGCCAGCTTTTTCGTGCGCACCCCGGAACACCACATCCTGATCGATCCGGTTTGGGTCAACTGGGTCGGACCGCTGAAACGACGACAGGAACCGGGCATCCCGATCGAACGACTGCCCCCGATCGATCTCATCCTCATCAGTCACGCCCATTTCGATCACCTCTGTCTCCGCTCGCTCCGCATGATCTGCCGCGGCCGGGAAACCATCGTGGTTCCGAGAGGCGTGGCCGACGTCATCCGGCGGGTTCCCTGCCGCGAACTCCTCGAAATGTCGGACTGGGACACCCTGGATCACGGCTCCCTGGAGATCACTCTGACGCCCTGCCACCACTGGGGCGCCCGCTTCATTCACGACACCCACCGCGGCTTCGGAGGGTTCCTCCTCAAAAGCCACGGACATCAGATCTATCACGCGGCTGACACCGCCTACTTCGAGGGCTTTTCCGAGATCGGAGACCGCCACGACATCGATACCGCCCTCCTGCCCATCGGTGCCTACAACAACCCCAGTGGCCGGGAGACCCACATGAACCCCGAAGAAGCCATCACCGCCTTCCGCGATCTCGGAGCGAGCAAAATGATCCCGATGCATTTCGGGACTTTCCCCATCAGTATCGAACCGCACGATGAACCGATCCACCGCCTCCGCGCTGCGGTGGAGGGCGACGAGGAACTCTCTCGACGGATTCATCTGCCCCGTGCCGGGGAGCGCCTTCGCTTCGGCAAGGGGATAAGCCGGTAGCAGCAGACGCAAAAAAACCCGGAAGACAGCGTCTCCCGGGTTTTCGCAAACAGCATCGTGCCCGACGATCAATCGGGGAGAAGCACGTTATCCTGAGGCACGGCGAGGAACCCACCGCTGGCCTTGCCTTCGTCGTCGAGCTGGCGCTCGTCGAAGATGTTGTCGGCAAGACCATCGGGGCTGCGGATCGTGGCTCCGGCGGAAGGTCCGGTGAGACGCTCGACCACCACGTGACCGCCGCAATAGCCCACCACGGCTCTCTTCTTGTTCAGCCAGGGATGGTATTCACCCATGACACCGGGGCTGTCCATGAGACCGTCCGCCACCAGGGGAGAACGGCTGTAGGTCGTGTCGGTCTGGCCGGTCACGTAGGCGTAGGTCGTCTCGGTCGACTCGAGGTCGCCGTCATCGCGCGGCTGACGCAGTCTCTCGGGGTCCTTCGTCTGGATCCAGAACACCAGTTCGGTGTCGATGTAATCCGGAATCAGCACATTGAAGGCATCCGCCGAGTTGCTGAAGGAATCCTCATCTCCTCCTCCCTCGGAAGCCGCCTCGGGATCGAAGGAGGGATAGAGTCCCTCCCAGTCGGTCGCGAAGTTGCGGCAGCCCAGGACGATCTGCTTGATGTTGTTCACGTCCTTGGTCATGAGACCCTGCTGACGAATCCCGTTGTAAGCGGGCATGGCCACGCTTGCCAGGATCCCGATAATCGCGATCACAACAAGCAACTCGATCAGGGTGAAACCCTGAGCCGCTTTTTTGGTTTTTTTATTCATTGTTGTTCTAGTCGTTATGTTTTTATCGGCCCGAATTCGGGCTGGATTATGATTTCGGTGACCGTTGACATTGTAAATACCAACGGGTCACGGATCGATCCTCTCATTTTTCCGCCGGCGGGACAAGAAAAATTGCGCATCGGCTGGCCTCCGCGTAGGTCTTCCCATGATCCCGATCGAAGACCAATTCGAGGACATCATCGCCAAATCGATGCGGGGGCGCAGCGTCACCGAGGCAGCCTTGGCGCAGCGGACCAGGCAGCCCGGGGACATCCTGTCGCGGCTCTGCCGGGGTGAGTTCTGCGACGAGACGGCCCTGACCGCGGTGGCCGAGGCGCTCGAACTCGACCCGGAGGCGCTCAAGGTCTCTGCCTCCCAGGCCTGGTATCCCCGGCCGGTGACGCTGGACGGTCTCGCCGTGTTCAACACACCCTATCGCGACATGCGGGTGAACGCCTTTCTCGTCTGGGATCCCGATTCCGGGTCCGCCGCCTGCTTCGACACGGGCACGGACAGTTCGGAGATGGTCGAGACGGCCCGGGCCCGGGGACTCACCATCGAGGCAATCTACCTCACCCACACCCACAACGACCACATCGCGGACCTCTCCGCCCTCCGCTCCGCCGCGGGCGATCCGCCGGTCCGCGCCAACGAGGCGGAGCCGCATCCCGAAGCGGAGACCTTTGCCGAGGGCGACACCTTCTCCATCGGTTCGCTGCAGATCGGCACGCGGACGACCAGCGGGCACTCTGTGGGAGGCACCACCTACGTCATCGAAGGGTTGGACCGCCCCCTGGCGGTCGTGGGCGACGCCATCTTCGCGGGTTCGATGGGAGGGGGCATGGTTTCCTTCGCCGACGCCTGGAAAAACAACCTCGACAAGATCCTCAGCCTGCCCGAAGACACCGTGATCTGTCCCGGACACGGGCCCGTCACCTCGGTGGGGGAGGAGAAAAGACACAATCCCTTCTTCGCTGCCCGGTTCCGATGACCGCGCCCCGGCTGATCCTGGCATCGGGTTCCCCGCGACGCAGGGATCTCCTCGAGGAGGCGGGATACGCCTTCGAGGTCCACCCGCCTGACGTCGCGGAACGCGAGGACGCCGACATCGAAATCCGCGAATTGACCGCCTGGAACGCGCGGCTCAAGGCCGAGGCCGTGGCGATCCGATTTCCCGAAGACGTCGTCATCGCCGCCGATACCCTCGTCCTCCACCGGGGAGAGGCCCTGGGCAAACCGGTCGATCTCGCCGAGGCCGCGAAGATGCTGGAGCGGCTCAACGGACAGACACACCACGTGTTCACCGCGGTCTGCCTGGTGCGGCGCGCCATTGACCGGGAGATCGAGTTTGCCGTTTCCACGGCGGTCACCTTCCGCGAACTCACCGCAGAGCAACGGCGGGAATACCACGCCCTCATCGATCCCCTGGACAAGGCGGGCGCCTACGCGGCCCAGGACCACGGGGAACGGATCATCCGGCACACGGAGGGTTCCTTCAGCAACGTCGTCGGGCTGCCCATGGAGGAGCTGGCGATCCGGCTGGAGAGGGATTTCGCCATTCGGCCGCAGCCCTCGTAGTGCGGGGCGGGACCGTACCTCTCGAGAGAGGGGCTCAGGGTTCCTGCCGGGTGTCGACCCGGATCGCCTCGGTCTCCGTCCTCGGCAATAGGCCCGGGGCGGGAGAGAGCCGGTCGTCGGGTCTGCCCCTCCACTTCATGATGGAGAACTCTCCGGGCAACCGATCCAGGGTGGAGTCGGCATATCCGGCTCCGCAGTCCAGGACGGGCGCGGTGCGCAACTCGAAGTGAAGGTGAGCGAGGTAGCGCCCCCGTGCCGTGCCCACCTCCCCGATTTTTTCTCCCCGCCGGATCCGTTGGCCGACGAAAACACCGAACCGGTCGAGGTGCCCGTAGAAGGAGTTGACCGGTTCTCCACTGGGACGCTCGTGCAGGAGAACGACCACGTTGCCCCAGCCGTCGCTGGGCCAGGCCGCGTAAACGACGGTTCCATCGGCCACGGCGTACACGGGATCTCCCAGATCCGAATCGCCGCCCCCGATTCCGTTGATGTCATCTCCCAGGTGCCGGGTGGTGAGGAAAGGCTGCGCGTTGTAGGTCAGCCCGAAATGCTCCGTCCCCATGGGCGAATCGAAGCGCACAGCCCGCGGCGCGGCCACCATCTCGATCGGACTGAATACGGCAAATGCCGGGTCGAAAACGGGGACGCGTGGTCCGGCGTTGAGCAGCCCCACCAGCGGCCGGGACTGCGCCGCCCCGTCGCGATCCCGGCCCGAAGGAGGACGCAGGGTGACCCAGAGGACCAGGGCGACCGCGCCGACGAAGACGAAGATGGGGAGAAACACGAGATAGAACTCCCGGAAATGCTGCTTGAGGTCGACGTTTTCGAGATGCTTCACGGCTTCGGAAACTAGCGGCGGCAAAGGGAAGGTGCAACACCGCCGAAAAGCGTCGATGGTGGAAGCCCCTCCCGCCCATGCAGCACCAGCGCTTCCGGCTCGACATCGCTTACGACGGACGGAGCTACGACGGATGGCAGAGCCAGCCGGGTGGCAACACGATTCAGGACATCCTTCTGGACCGACTCCGGCGGATCTGCCCGGAGATCACCACAGTGCAGGGCTCGGGTCGGACCGACGCCGGCGTGTGCGCCGAGGGCCAGGTCGCCCATTTCGACGCACCGCGGGGATGGAGCATGGACGGGGAAGCCTGGCTCCGGGCCCTGAACGCCCACCTGCCCCCGACCATCCGCATCATGAACGCCCGGGCCGCCTCGCCCGACTTTCACGCGAGGTTTGACGCCCGGGGAAAGACCTACACCTATCGCATCTGCCATGGTCCCGTCCTCCCTCCCCTCGAATACGGTCTCGCCTGGCACCGTCCCCGGCTCGATCCGGAAGCCCTGCTCGGGGCACTCCAGATCTTCGTGGGCACCCACCATTTCCGGGCATTCGCGGCAAACCGGAATGACGGCCGGGACGAGACCCGCGATACCCGTCGCACCATACTCGGGATCTCGGCCAGCTTCCCCGCACCTCAGTCCGTCACCTTCGCCATCCGGGGAGACGGCTTTCTCTACCGCATGGTTCGCCTGCTCATCGGCACGGGGTTCTGGATGGTGGAGGACCGCCTCTCACCCGAAGTCGTGGCGGGATGGCTGCGGGAACCGCACCCCGCCGGGAAGGCCCCATTCTGCGCGCCGGCCGCGGGTCTTTCCCTGAAAGAAGTTGTCTATGATTAGTTGAATTTTGTCCGGTTGTGTGGGTCGTTTCCGCCCTCGTCCCGACGCTGAATGTCTCCTTTTTTTAAACAAACGTCCTCCGGAGAAAACCGCATCGAGAATGCCGGTCGTTGGCCCATCAGGCTGACCCGTTTCATGCTGACGGACGACTACGATTTTCCCGCGACGAATTATCCCGAACTGTTCGTCGTGGAAAAAGGCGGGCTCCTCCACGAAACCCAGAGCGGGAAGCAGGCCATCCGGGAGGGTTTCGCCATGGTGGTGCATCCGGGCCACCGCCATACCGTGCGCAAACCGGAGGGGGTCGTGCTCAGCCGGATCCGCTATCTCCCGGAGTGGTTTACCATGGAATACGACGCCATCTCGGGGATGCCGGATGTGCTGACCCTGTTCTTCGACCAGAGCTGGCTCCAGTATCCCAGAGAGGACGCGTTTCACGTTTTTCAGATGAGAAACGAGACCCGCGGCCTCATCGAGGCGGAGATCCAGTTTCTCCAGCAGATTCTGAAGACGGGCCAGCACCTATCCCCGGTGCCCCGGCTCTCGCTGCTCAAGATGATGTCTCTCGTGGCCCAGGATTTCGAGCGATTCTGGAGGGGGGCGGGAAGCCCGAAGATGAAACCACCGGTCAAATTCGCCATGGATGTCATCGAGAAACGGGTCATCTCGGGTGAATCCTTTCGCGAACCCTCCCTGCGCAGCGACCGCTACGACAAGATCGAGATCGAATCCGCTTTCCGCACCTTCACCGGTCTCAGCCCCATCGAGTACTGCGAAAGGCGACGGATCTTCCACGCCGCCCACGCCCTCATCGCCACAGACGAGGACCCTTCGTCCATTGCCCGGGACACGGGATTTCCCGACACGGCGAAGTTCCAGGCCATCTTTGCCGAGACCTTCGAAATCTCGCCGAGAGTTTACCGCGAAAAATTCCGCTCTCTCATCGGACCCGAGGAGACTCCGCTCACCGACCTGACCTGAATCCCACCGCATCGACATGAAACCGGTAGACGAGCAACTGGAAGTGCTGACCCGCGGAGTCGCCCAACTGATCGACGAAAAGGAACTGCGCCGAAAACTGGAGCGGGGCCAGCCCCTGCGGGCCAAGCTGGGCGTGGACCCGACCTCGCCCGACCTGCACCTGGGTCACAGTGTGGTCCTGGAAAAACTTCGCCAATTTCAGGAACTGGGACACCAGGCCGTCCTTATCATCGGCGATTTCACCGCCCAGATCGGCGACCCCAGCGGGCGGTCGAAGACCCGCCCCCCTCTCTCTCGCGCCGATATCCAGGAGAACGCCCGGACCTACACCGACCAGGCTTTCCGCATCCTGGACCGGGAAAAGACGGAGATCGTTTTCAACGGGGACTGGTTCAACCGCATGACCTTTGCCGAGGTGATTCAGCTCAACGCCAAGGTCACCATGCAGCAGATGCTGCAGCGGGAGGACTTCAAAAACCGCATCGATAAAGGCCAGGAGGTCCGCCTGCACGAGATTCAATACCCCATCGTGCAGGGTTGGGATTCCGTCGAGGTCCGGGCCGACGTCGAACTCGGCGGCACGGACCAGCTCTTCAACATCCTGGTGGGACGCGACCTGCAGAAAGCCAAGGGCATGGAACCCCAGGTGGTCATGTGCCTGCCCATCCTCGAGGGGCTCGACGGCGCGCAGAAGATGAGCAAGAGCCTGGACAACTACATCGGCGTCTCCGAGGCACCCGGCGAGATGTTCGGCAAGCTGATGAGCATTTCCGACGAGTTGATGCATCGGTATTCTCTTCTGTTGCTCGGCGAGGAGATCGATCCCGAAACTCACCCCATGGAGTCGAAGAAGGCCCTGGCGACCCGGATCGTGACCCGTTATCACTCCGCGGACGATGCCCGGGAGGCGCGGGAGAACTGGGAGGCGATGTTCAGCAAAAAAGACCTCGAGTCCGTCGATCTGCCGGAGTTCACCCCGGGCGAGCGCGCCGATCTGGTCGGAGTCGTCCAGGAGGCCTACCTGAAAAACTTCGATCAGAAACGGTCCGGCGCCGAGGTCCGACGGCTCATCCAACAGGGCTCGGTGCAGATCGACGGGGAAAAAGTGACCGACGAGAAAGCGACCCCGGACTGGGGGGAGGGACAGATCCTCAAACTGGACAAGAAACGGAGCGTACGCATTCGGCTGTGAGACCCCTCCTCGGGATGGTTCCCGCCGCGTCTCCGGCCGCCCACGTCTCACTCGTCCTTCTTCGTCAGTACGACGCGGAAGCCGTAGAGAAAGTAGGTGGCGTTCCGGGCGCCGTAGTAACGGGACCGGGGGTCCATCAGGGTCTTTCGGCTGTTGGCGTAGGCCCCTCCCCTCAGAGCCTTGCGGTAGGAACTGCGCCGGTAGTAGTTGGTCGAGGTCCATTCCCAGAGGTTGCCACGCACATCGAAAAGCCTGTAATTGTTGGCCGGTTTCGTCCCGGGAGGTCGGGTGCCGTCCTCATAGCGCCCTCCGTGCACCGCATTCTCCGGACCGGCGTCCCCGACAAACACCATCCACTGCTCCTCCGTGGGCAGGGAGTAATGGTATCCCTCGGGCAGGCGCCCCCGTTTCCCCTCGGACTCGTTCAACCTGCGACAAAACTCCATGGCCTCGTTCCACGACACGCTGTCGACGGGCAGTTCCGGCCCCCGAAAGCGGCTTCTCACCGTTCCCCCGCCGAGTTGAAACTGTCTCTGGGTGACCTCGGTCTTCCCCACCCACACTTTCAGGGGAGCCACCCAGACCATTTCCATATCGAGGTCGCGGACCACAAAATCTCTCCCCCGGCGGATCGAATCGCTGGACCGGGGGCCGGTTCGGGCGGACATCCATTCGCGCAGACCGGAGAGAAAGCCGCGCGACGGCTTTTCGGCGCGGGGGGCCGAAGCCTCGATCAGTTCCGATTCGGGTTTCGTTTTCGCCGCAATTTCGCGTTCCGGGGCGGAGGCTTCGTGCCGCGGTGGAACCGTTTCCGCCTCCTCATCTCCCTCCTCGGGTAGCTCCTCGGCCAGTTTCTCCATCAGTTCCGGCGGAGCCGCTTCGGGAGGCGGCCCCAGGGTCCGTTTCTCGGCCGGCTGGTAGGCTTCGGGAACGGCCGCGATGACTTCGCGCGAGTTCTCCCTCTCCCGCTTTCGGCCCTCCGCGTAGGCGAGATAGCCGACCAGGAGGAGGATGGCGGCCGCGCCGGCAAAGACCCAAACGAACGAGGGCATGCGAAACTCGGGTGCGTCCACCGGTTCCGGCTCCTCGAGACGGTCCAGCACCTCCTCGGCGTGGGG
Organism: uncultured Akkermansia sp.; assembly: GCA_964562825.1. Taxonomy (GTDB): domain Bacteria; phylum Verrucomicrobiota; class Verrucomicrobiia; order Verrucomicrobiales; family DEV007; genus Arctic95D-9. Next base: position 121 of record CAZLUZ010000028.1, on the reverse strand, counting down.
AGCGAAATCTTCCAGGCACTTGCCGAGGACGGGAATCCTCTCCGTGCTTTCGTCCTGAAAGGTTGAATCATCCATTGCGTTTCGGGGTATTCTCAACCTAGGAGACTCAGGAAAATCCTGA